>JBKXCY010000004.1:0-28448 GCA_046994005.1 Streptococcus sp. | reverse complement strand
AACTATATTAGTATATCATGACCTACCCTTACTGTCAACACTTTTTCTCAAAAAAATTTATTTTTTTGAAAGTTCATTTATACACTGTCAACTTTCAGTTCTTAAATTGTATTTTTAAAATCCTTCAGATAGTTCTCTAATTTCTTTTTCATTTTTGTTTTTCCTAGACATCTTCTGTTTGCTAGTAATGCTTCATATTGTTCTTTTTCTTTTACGGTTAATTTTTCTTTAAAACGTTTTAATGCATCTCTAAGAACAACCAGCTCATCTAAATATATTTTTCTTGATGAAATTCTGTGACTAATTTCTCCAATTTCAATATATGGAAGTCTATTTATTTTTCTCTTATCACTTTCCTGTTGTCTTATTTTATCTTTAATATGATTTCTAAATTTTGTTTTAAAATATGTATAAAGTAATTCTTCATTTGTTTCAATTTCAGGATTTTTTTGATAAAGTTCAAAGAGTGTTAGCTGTCCTTCTTGTTCCCAATCATCCTTTTCCCATAATTGAATATAATATTCTTTTTCACATTTTCTTACGATATATTTTACTTTTTGATACATTTTATTAAATTCCATAAGCTCTCCTTTACTTTTATCTGTATTTTATAAAAATAAAGAAGCCCATTGGACTTTTTTTCTATTCTGCACGTTTTTTCAACTATTTGGTCATTATTTTAACTATTTTGTCCAAATACAAAGAAAAACTGCCACTTGGTGACAGTTTATCAATAGTCCGTACGGGATTCGAACCCGTGTTACCGCCGTGAAAAGGCGGTGTCTTAACCCCTTGACCAACGGACCATTTTTACAACATATTCTATTATACAGAATATTTTTACTCTGTCAACACTTTTTTAATAAAAAAAGAAGGAAATATTTTCCTTCTTTTGAATTAGTTATTTTCTTCTAATTTTGACTTAATCTCATCATATGATAGAGGTTTTGCTTCTTCTTCTAATTCATGCTCTGAATTTTCAGGCATTTTTCCTGTTTCATATAATGATTTAATTTGAACACTATCCAAGGTTTCATATTTTAATAGAGCTTCCGCAATTAGTTTATGCGTTTCTCTATTTCCTTGAATAATTTCTGCCGCTTTATTACGGGCTTCATTCAACAAACCACGAACTTCTTCATCAATTTCGTAAGCTGTTTGTTCTGAAATCATTTTTTGTGGGCTTTGAGCACCAAACATCGCATGATTTCCTTCATATTGGACCGGTCCAAGTTTTTCACTCATACCATATTCTGTCACCATTGCACGCGCCATTTGGGTAGCTTGTTCAAAGTCATTCGAAGCACCCGTTGTTTGCGAATTGAAAATAATTTCTTCGGCAACACGTCCTCCCATGAGCCCAGCTAATTGTTCTTTCATGTCCTCTTTAGAAAGTAACATTTGATCTTCTTTAGGAAGGGCAATCATGTAACCGCCTGCGCGACCACGCGGAACAATTGTAACTTTATGAACTACACGAGCATTTGATAAGACCAGACCAACGATTGTATGACCAGCTTCGTGATAAGCAACCATTTCACGTTCTTTTTGTGAAATCGTCCGATCTTTCTTAGATGGACCTGCAATAACACGATCTTCTGCTTCATCGATATCAGCAGCATCAATTACTTTTTTATTTCGACGAGCTGCAACCAAGGCTGCTTCGTTCAAAACATTTTCGAGATCAGCTCCGACAAATCCTGGTGTTTGTTGAGCAACCAATTTCAAGTCCACATCTGGAGCGAGTGGTTTGTTCTTAGCATGAACACGAAGAATCGCTTCACGACCTTTCACATCTGGTCGCCCAACCAAAACTTTACGGTCAAAACGTCCCGGACGAAGAAGGGCAGGGTCAAGGACATCCGAACGGTTAGTTGCTGCGATAACAATGATTCCTTCGTTACCTTCAAAACCATCCATCTCAATCAAGAGCTGGTTAAGGGTTTGTTCACGTTCATCATTTCCGCCACCAAGACCTACACCACGTTGGCGCCCAACAGCATCAATTTCATCGATAAAGATAATGGCTGGTGCTGCTTTTTTAGCATCTTCAAAAAGTGAACGAACCCGGCTAGCACCGACTCCGACAAACATTTCAACGAAGTCAGAACCAGAGATACTGAAGAATGGCACTCCAGCTTCACCAGCTACTGCTTTTGCTAAAAGGGTTTTACCAGTTCCGGGAGGGCCTTCAAGAAGCACACCTGCTGGGATTCTTGCACCCAATTTAGTAAAGCGTTTTGGATCTTTTAAAAATTCAACAACTTCAACAAGTTCTTGTTTTTCTTCTTCAGCTCCTGCTACATCTGAAAAACGAACTTTAATATCTTCTTTATTAGCAGCGCGGGCTTTATTACGACCAAAGTTCATGGCACCTCTGGCACCTCCGCCACCGCCTTGGTTCATCATTGAGAAGAAGAAGAACATGACGATAACAAATGGAACAATTGAAGTGAGAATTGTTATCCACATGCCACTTGAGCTCTCACGCTTGATGGTGATTTCTGCTTTGTGGTCAGCTGCTAATTTTTGTAATTCATTGACGGTGATATCTGATGGAAGGATGACACTAGTAAAGCGAGATACTTTTTGAACACTTGGGGTAAAAAATTGAATTCCCGTATCATCTTTTGATTCTTTAGCTTTATTATAGGTCCCTGCAATTTCAATCACACTACCATTTGGTTGGTAACTGATCGTTTTTACATTATCATTTTTAATTTCTTTAACCAATTCTGTGTAGTTGATTTGCTGACTTTGACCAACCCCATTACCCGCAAAAAAGTACTGGAATCCTGTCACAGCCGCTACAATAATCAACAAATACAGAAATGGATTTCGAACAAAACCGTTATTTTTTCTGTTATTCATCTAGTCTCCTCTATTTTGAGTACACTTCCTCTTTTAATACACCAACATAGGGTAGGTTACGATAATTTTCATCATAGTCTAAACCATATCCTACAACAAACTCATTTGGAATGGTAAAGCAGGTATAATCTGCTTCAATCTCAACCAAACGTCCTTCAGGTTTATCCAGTAAGGTAGCAATCTTCACAGATGCTGCATTTCGTTCTTCAAAGAGTTCTTTTAGACTCTTGAGGGTTTTACCTGTATCGATAATATCTTCTACAAATAAAATATCTCTACCAGTAATATCTTGGTCGATATCCTTGATAATATTAATAATACCTGAGCTTGCTGTACCACCATGATAACTTGAAACCAACATAAAATCCAATTCAATATGTGTATCCACGTGGTTGATCAACTCTGCCATAAATGGAACAGAACCTTTCAAAATTCCAACAAAAATTGGATTTTTTCCTTGGTACTCTTTTGTTAGGGTTTCACCCAATTTCTTTGCTGCTTCTACAATTTCATCATGTGAAACCAATACTTTTTTTATATCTTTTTCTAACATGTTTTTACCTATCTATTTTTTGAATATAAAGACTATCTTTCATTATACCACTTTTTGAGAGCTTACTCAAATCACTCGTTACCAATCCCACTACAGAAAGAATATTATGATTTTGTTCTATAATGAGAGCCTTTTGCCGAAGAGAAATTGGAATTTTATGGTTGATAAACCACCGTCTTAATTTTTGATGGTGGCCATTAACAAGCAGCTGATCTCCTTCCTCTCGCCTTCTAATTAAGATGGGCGTTTCGCGTGAAACAGAAAGAATTTCCACATTTTTCCCTACTAATGGGTGGCCAAAAGATAATTTATAATTTGCAATCTCAAAGATATTCCCAAATTCTAACAAAAATGGGAGGACTTGGTCATCCGACTTTTGACTGATTTTTTGTATTTCAAAGAAATCATATTCTTGATGGAGTTCATAATTCGACTTTAAATAATGGACACAATTTCTTTTTTTTCTTAGTAAATCTAGTAATTCTTGAAACTGGACTCTACCAAGTTGTAAATCTGGAAATTGTGCCAGATACTCTTCTAATAAGAAAGACTGGACAGAATCGGAATAAGTTCTAAAAGAAGCTAAATCTTGAATAGTAAACTCGCTAGTCAATTCTTTCAGTGCTTTGTGCCACTGAGTCACTTCCTCTGCTAAATAGCGAAGACTTGCTTGCATTTGAGGATTTTCTTTTTCAAATTCTGGAAGGTATTGATGGCGTACACGATTGCGAAAATAATCCTGTGAGTAATTACTACTGTCTTCAAAGTGAGGGATTTTCATCAGCTCATCTTTGGTAAAAGTTAACAAAGGACGGATTAATTCACCTTTTCCAAATGGTTGGCGTACAGGAATGCCACTCAAGTGACGTAATTTAGTTCCTCTTATCAAGCGCATGAAAGTTGTTTCAGCTTGATCGTTTGCATGATGGCCTGTTACTAAAGCAGTACAATTCTCTTTCTCCATAATCTGTCTAAAAAAATCATAACGAAAGGTACGAGCTTTTGCTTCTGTAAAATCACCCAAATAGTGAGCAACGTGGATACGTGTCTTGCGCCTGTCAGCTAGTGTTCGAAGTTCTCTTTCTTCTAAATCTGATTCTGGTCTTTGTCCATGATTAACATGAGCAAGTATCAGTTGGATTTTCAATCGTTCTTTGTTCTTTTCTAAAAGTTCGTACAGATTCATTGAATCCAATCCACCCGATAAGGCAACTAAAACACGACGATGGGAAGTAAATAGATCTTGTTTTTCACAAAACTCTAAAAATCGCTTTTCCATTATTTCAATACCTCATAGATATCCTTTGAAATATTGGAAATCGTATCATAATTCGAATGATCTGTAAAAATGGCTAGTACATAGGGTGAATTTGTGTATACAATCGCAACATCATGTCTAAAATCATAGGCATCTCCAATTTTATGAGCAACTTTTACTGGAAGGTCACGCGCAATCCGTTGATCATCATATTTTGTAGAGGAAAGCGCATCAATAATTGAGCCATTCTGTTGATAGACAGCCTCCATGACATTGCCAGCCATTTCAGCGGATGCTTCTCTTTTTTCAACATCCCAATGTTTTTTTGCAATTTTATCCAAAGTTTTTTGGAAATCTTGATCTGATTGATGAGTGACATAATAATTCAAGATATTATGGCCAACATTATCGGATTCTTTTGCAATCTTATCTACTAATTCTTGGACACTATAATCCTTACCATCTGCTGTTTTTGAAATACTACCACTTCCTTCTGGTTCATAACCACCTTTAAAGTCATTGACTTCTGGAATATACTTGTAGGTTGTAGATGGAGAAATGGCTTTTTTATTGAGCTGCTCTTGGACATAGTACAAGTATGGTAATTTCGTTACACTGGCAGAATACATTTCTTTTTGCGGATTTATTCCAGCAGTATTTCCAGTCGCTAATTGTTTTACGTAGATTCCATACGAAGGAGAATTGTATTTACTATTTAACAATTCCTGGACTTTTTCCATTCGATTATCTTTTTCAGTGACGAATTCTTTGTTCACCCAGCCCTGACCTTCAATCTCCACAAACTCATCTCGTAAAGTCTTAGCTGTACGTAAGACTGTCACTTTTGTATAAGGAGAAAGAGGTGTATTTTTTTCTTTTGCACCATTTATTAAGGGGCGGTCGTACACTTTAAAACCAGGTTTTAGCCACATGTCCTGTTTTTTTTCTTGTGTTTCTTGTACAACATCAGAAAAAATGACAGAAGAATCTGCTAATATATACCCTTTCTCTGCTATTTTAAATACAGCTTTCCCTTCATCATTTACAAAGAGTTGTTCGATTGTAAACGGTGAATTTGGAAGAATTTCTCCTTGTATTTTTTTCAACTGAGGATCAGAGAAAATAGAAATTTTGCGATAGACATTAGGGTTTGCTGGAATTGAAGAAAAATAAAGTTCTGATGGATGAGCCATTGTCTGAGAAGACTCAGACTGCTCAACACTCGCTGCTTGAGACCCAATAAATAAAATTGGAACTAACAATAGGAGCAGAAATCGTTTAGACACCTGTATTCCTTTCCTTTTTATCCTTTTGAAGTTTGATCATTTGGTTTTTCTTTTTTAATTCCTCTAATTTTTCATCCGAAAATTCAAGGAATTGTTTAACTGTTTGTAAGATATTTTCCATCGGTTATTGGGGGAGTAAATCTGGGATAGTATAAACAAATTCACCATCTTTTGAAAAAGAATACTTAGCGCGTGCATATTTTGTTGCATAATCATCGTCTTTTAATTTTTTAGCGATATCTTGTTGGTATTCTTTTTGTTCACTTGTTTCTTTATACTCTTTTTCCAACTGTTTGTATTGTTCTTTTTTATCTTGTAGCGATTGATAGCTCTGGGCTAAATTATAAGTTGGAAGAATAAACAGTAACATGACCAATATCAAAACGAGCCCCAGAAAACGATTGCGTTTTTTTCTTTCTTCTTCTAAAAAACGTTTTCGCTGACTTTCGTCTTTGATATATTTATTGTTCATTTGAACGATATTTTTAGGCATCTTCTTCTATCCTTGTTTCACTAATGATTTCGTACATTTTGGATGCATCTTCTTTTTTTGTACTATCCAACATTTCCAAGACTTTAACCGTCAATACTTTATTTCCAAAACGAACTTCAATTTGATCATTCACTTTCAAATCCGTTGAACTTTTGGCTAATACTCCATTGACTTTGATTCGCCCTTTATCTGCAACTTCCTTTGCAACAGGGCGACGCTTAATAATGCGAGAAACTTTTAAATATTTATCTAATCTCATACTGTCACCTCTAACATAGTATTGTATCATTTTTTATACATAAAATGCGAAAAATGAGCTAAGAACTGCTAGTCCTTTTCTTTTTCCTGTTTAATTTCCAATAAGGTTTGACCAAATTGCTTCAGAGCTTCCAAAATTTCAAAATCTTTCTTGTTTCGAATATCGAAAATCACTTCAATCAATCCCTTTTCTTCTGCAATCTGTGCCTTTAACTGTGTCATTGACAGAGCTTTGAAATAATCCTGTGTTAAAAACAGTTGTTTGGCAATAGGTTCAAATTTCACTGTCACTTTTTGTTGTTTTCTTTCAACAAGACGGACAAAGACTTGATCCAAGTAAGCTTTCACTAAACCAATTTCAAGTAGGTAGGCCACAACATCTGGGTATTCTCCAAAACGATCGATCAATTCATCTTGCAAGTATTCATAGTCCGTTGCAGAATTCATTTCACGAATTTGTTTGTAAATTTCAATTTTTTGACGTTGATCTGAAATATATTCATTAGGTAAATACGCATCTATTTGAAGGTTCAACTCTGCATTGCTCTTTTGCCTGCGATGCTCTTGGCCTTGTTTCTTAGCAATAGCTTCTTCTAACAATTGAGAATACATTTCAAAACCAACTGAATCGATGAAACCAGATTGAGAAGCTCCAAGGATATTCCCTGCTCCACGGATTGATAAATCTCGCATAGCAATTTTAAATCCAGAACCCAACTCAGTAAAACCTTTAATAGCTTCTAAACGTTTTTCAGACACTTCTGTAAGAGATTTGTCTGGACGATACATCAAATAAGCATAAGCAATTCGATTGCTTCGTCCCACACGACCTCTTAGTTGATAAAGCGTTGAAAGTCCCATATGATCCGCATTTTCAATAAAGAGTGTATTGGCATTTGGAATATCCACACCTGTCTCAATAATGGTTGTCGTCACTAAGACATCGTATTCGCCATTAATGAAATCCAACAGGGTATTTTCCAGGCGAACTTCACTCATCTGACCATGAACAAAGCCAATCGAAGCCTCTGGAATCAACTCTTTTAATTCAGACACCTTTTGTTCAATTGTATCTACCTTATTGTAAAGATAATAGGCCTGTCCTCCACGATCCATCTCCCGCAACACAGCATCTCGAATAATAGTTGGATTGGTCTCTAGTACAAAAGTTTGCACAGGATATCGATTGGTCGGAGGTGTTTCAATGACAGACAAATCTCGAATTCCTAGCATAGACATATGAAGAGTTCGAGGTATAGGGGTAGCTGTCAAGGTAAGCACATCCACCTTTTTTTTCAATTCTTTCAAGGTTTCTTTGTGCTTCACTCCAAAACGTTGTTCTTCATCAATCACGATTAAGCCTAAGTCTGAAAAAACAACATCTTTGGACAAGAGCCGGTGAGTTCCAATAATAATATCCACTCGTCCTTTTTTCAACTTTTCAAGCGTTTCTTTCTGCTCTGCCTTACTCTGGAAACGACTTAAAACAGCAACTTCTACTGCAAAAGATTCAAAACGCTCCTTAAAATTGGCATAATGTTGTTGGGCAAGCACAGTCGTAGGAACCAACACTGCTACTTGTTTATGATCATTTACTGCCTTAAAGGCTGCTCGCATAGCAACCTCTGTTTTCCCAAAACCGACGTCCCCAACCAGCAATCGGTCCATCGGACGATTCGATTCCATATCTTTTTTGATTTCTTCAATGGAACGTAATTGATCATCTGTTTCAATATATGGAAAATCTTGTTCAAAAGCCTCTTGATTTTCATCATCTTTGGAATAGGCAAAGCCTTTTAATTGACTACGCTCCGCATAAAGTTTTATCAAATCATCCGCAATGTCCTCCACCTGGGTCTGAACCTTTTGCTTCGTTCTTTGGAAACGCCCATCATTTAACTTGTTAATTTTTGGCGTTTTTCCATCACTTGCAACGTATTTGGACAACATCTGAATCTGATCGACAGGAATCGAGATGCGATCTCCATTTTGATATTGAATGGAGACATAATCACGATGGACACCCGAAATTTCAATCGTTTCAATTCCCAAATATTGACCAATACCATGAACTTGGTGAACAACATAGTCCCCTTTTTCCAGTTCATTATAATTTTTTAGGCGTTCTGCATTGGAAATATTTTGCCTGCGAATCTTTCGTTTGATCTTTTTCTGATAAATCTCTGATTCTGTAATGTAGACAATTTTTTCATCAACAAATTGAAAACCGTGAGCTAATCCTCCAACGACTAATTGACTAGCTTGAGGAATGATCGTATCCCCATCAATATAATCTAATCGAATCCCATACTCTTCTAAATTTTTATGGAGCTGTTGAAGATTGTGATGAGAAGTTGCTTGGACAATAACAGTATAGTTTGATTTTCTATACCGTTCAATTTCCTCTTTTAGTAAATCAAATTGTCCAAAAAACTCCTGCATGGGATATTGATTGAATTGATACAAATGATCAAACTTCAGATTTCCTAATCCTTTTTGAAAGTTTGAAAAATAAGTTGCAGGCGTATATTTTCGTAATGTTGTACTGGTGTCTGCAAAATACACTTGGCGAGAAGAAGCTCTATTTTTATGTAAATCTTCCGTCAAGAGATTAGCTGTATCTAGTTCAAATCTCGCTATTTGGTCTGCTATTTTTTGATAATCATCCAGAAAGACTGGAGTATGTTTAGGGAGATAATCGAATAGGGTATATTGCTTTTTGTAAAAGAAACTAATAAATTTCCTAAGATCCGGATGGAGTTTCCTTTGAGAAATATCTCCCAGAATTTCTGCTAGATAAGATTTAAATTCTTCATTTGCACTCTGTTCTTGCAATTGTTCTATTTGCTGCTGACCACGGATAAAATCTTCCTCTTGCAACAATAGATCACTCACTGCCTTCAGTTGAACTTCTTCAACATTTTCAACAGAACGCTGACTTTCTGGGTCAAAGATTCGGATTCCATCAATCTCATCTCCGAAAAATTCAATCCGATAGGGTTGGAGTTGGTCGATCTCAAAGATATCTAAAATATCTCCTCGTAGACTAAACTCTCCCTGTTGCAAAACCTGGCCCACTTTTTGATAGCCAATTTTCTGTAATGTTTCACTCATAGTAGTTAAGTCTATTTCTTGACCAACCTTCAATTGAAAAATGCTAGATACAAAAACTTTAGGAGAAGGTAATAGTAGTTTGATACCACTCACATTGGTCACAAGGATACCTTGACGATCCTCTTGACATAAAAAGTTCAAAGCCTCTAATCGTGCAAATTGCCTTTCTTGTGAAGCAAAAACAAATTCTGCTAAAGGGTTATCATCTCCCAAAAATGTATGGACTTTGTCCTCTCCAAGTAAAGCAATAAAATCACTAGCCAATCGTTCCGCTTCGTTATAACTAGAGGTTATGAGGACTGCTTTTTCAATAGAATCAAAAGCGGAAGCCATTACAATAGCCTTAGTAGTCACAGATAATCCTAAAATTAACTCTCTATTGTTTTTCTGTAATCCTTGTTGCCAGGATAGAAGGTCGGAATTTTGACTCACTAAATCAATGACATTCATCTACTTACCCGTTGTATTTCTGCATGCTTCTTTCAAAATTTTCTTCTACCAAGTAATCGTTAATCGCTTCTTCTACTCGATCGATTGTTTGTAGAATGGTGATGTAATCGTCTTTATCAAATTTTCCTAAGACATGATGAACAACTGACATGCCCTGCTTAGGTCTTCCAATGCCAATCTTAATTCGATAAAAAGTCTGAGTTCCAATATGATTTATAATCGATTTGATTCCGTTATGACCTCCAGCTGATCCTTTAGCTCGAAGACGAATCTTGCCAACTTCCATATCTAAATCATCATAAACAACCAAAAGATCTTTAATTTCCAGACCATAATAAGTCAGAAGAGCATGGACTGCTTTTCCACTCTCATTCATGAAGGTGGTTGGTTTCACAAAATAGATCTTTTCACCATTCAAAAATATTGAGGCAATATCAGCTTGAAAAATCTTATCATGGGAGAAAGTAAGATTTAAAGACTTTGCCATTTGATCCACTAACATAAAGCCTACATTGTGTTTGGTTTCAACATACTTATCCCCTGGATTTCCTAATCCAACAATTAATTTCGTCATCTCTTTTCCTTTCAAAAACGCTAAAAGGGTTGGAAATATTTTTTCCAACCTTTATATATTTTTAACTTTCTTAAACATTGAAACGGAATTCCATGATGTCACCATCTTGGACAACATATTCTTTTCCTTCTTCTCGTAAGCGTCCAGCTTCTTTTACAGCCTTTTCAGAACCGTATTTGACCAAATCATCATAGGACATGGTAACGGCACGAATAAATCCTTTTTCAAAATCAGAGTGGATGATTCCAGCTGCTTGAGGAGCTTTCATACCACGTTTGAAGGTCCAAGCACGCACTTCTTTTTCACCAGCTGTGAAATAAGTGCCAAGTCCCAACAAGTGGTAAGCTGCACGCGTGAGTTTATCAACTCCAGACTCTGTTAGCCCAATCGCCTCTAAAAATTCTTGTTTATC
The DNA here is from genome assembly GCA_046994005.1 of Streptococcus sp. Classification (GTDB taxonomy): domain Bacteria; phylum Bacillota; class Bacilli; order Lactobacillales; family Streptococcaceae; genus Streptococcus. The sequence goes on along the minus strand of JBKXCY010000004.1, from coordinate 17,179 downwards.
TGCATCATCTAGCTCAGAAATTTCTTCCTCAGCACGCGCAGAAATCACCACGACTTCCGCATTCTCTGTTGCCGCAAAGTCACGAATTTGCTTCACATAGTCAATAGAGTCTGGATCTGCAACAACATCTTCATCCACATTTGCTACATAAAGAACTGGTTTTGTTGTCAAAAGGAAAAGTCCTTTCACCACTTTTTGTTCTTCCTCCGTGAATTCAATGGTCCGAGCTGATTTTCCATCTTCCAGAACTGGTTTGATTTTTTGTAGAACATTAAATTCCTCAACAGAATCCTTATCTTTTTGTGTGCGAGCGATTTTTTCTACACGCGCATATCGTTTATTGACAGACTCTAAATCGGCTAAAATTAATTCTAAATTGATAGTATCAATATCTGCTAGTGGATCAACAAAGGCATCTTCACGACCTTGCTCCCGCATGACATTTTCATCATCAAAAGCACGCACTACATGGACAATAGCATCTACTTCACGGATATTGGCCAAGAATTTATTACCAAGACCTTCTCCTTTTGATGCACCTTTTACAATTCCAGCAATATCTGTAAATTCAAAAGTGGTCGGAACTGTCTTCTTAGGAGTAATCATTTCAGTTAATTTTTGTAGTCGTTCATCAGGAACTTCTACCATACCGACATTTGGATCAATGGTCGCAAAGGGATAGTTTGCGGCCTCTGCTCCTGCTTTTGTAATTGCGTTAAATAAGGTTGATTTACCAACGTTCGGCAAACCCACGATACCTGCTGTTAAAGCCATAATTTTTAATTCTCCGTTTTCATTTCAATCTTTTTCATTATAACATAATTCAAAAGACAAGTGATGAAAAATGAAATATTTCATCACCTTTGAAACTAGATTTTTTCATCAAACTGTAACGTTCTAAAAAGATAAATATGGTATACTCTATTTAACAATGAATAAAGGAGTTTTTCAGATGAAAAAACAAATATGGAAATCTATTTTTCTTTCTTTAATCGCTATCTTTACTCTCTTTCTTCTTGGAGCTTGTGGACAACAATCTGTTCAAAAATCCTATCTTCAGGCAATCAACCAAGAAAAGAAAACAGATGTTCGTATTACACTAGAACATAAAGGTGATAAAGCAATCAGTAACCAAACCACCACTACTATTTATTACAAAGAGTCGGGAGTTACGAAAGATCAATTAAAGGAAATGATCGATAAATATGATGAAGAATACAAAGATGTCAAAGGATTCACACATTCTGCTGAATATAAAGATGATTATATGGTTGAAAAAACAACACTAAATTATGAAAAGGCAGACTTAGATCAGCTAATTGAAAAGAAATTAGTAACGACACAAAAAGATAAAAAAGTCGACTATATCAGCTTCAAATCAACTTTTGATATGATGAAACAGGGTGGTTTCAAAGAAGTTAAAAATGGAAAATTTGAAGAATTAAAATAATCGAAAAGGTTCGGTCACATAAGTGACTGAACCTTTTATAGTACTTTCTTCATTTTCTGTTCAAAATCATGGCGACTCATCATGACCACATGATCACAATTGCTACACTTGATTTTTATGTCTGCACCAAGTCGCGTAATTTCCCAACGATTTGCCTTCTTGCCTGTTTCTTTAATCATACAAGCGTGAGGCTTTTTCATTTCTACAAAATCACCTAACGTATACATGATTCACCTTTGTTAATTTGTGCGAACTGGCGTAATCAATTGAATGAACCCTTGTTCATTTCCTTCTGGAACCAATGTAAACGGTCTAACAGAAGAAATAAAACGAATAACAACTTGTTCACTATCAATAGCTTTGAGCGCTTCGATCAAATAAGTTGGATTAAAGCTAATAGACAAATCCTCTCCTGAAACGGCGCTCGTATCGATCTCTTCATATACTCGCCCAACTTCTGGTGAATGAACGTGGGAAGAAACCACTCCATTTTTGAACTCTAATTTAACCGTACCGTTTTGAGTCGCATTTGAAAGAAGACGAGCACGCTCCATTGCAAATCGAAGGTTAGCCACATTGAAGGTTGCCTCTGTATTGAATTCTGTTGGAATGAGACGGTCTGTATCAGGATAATTTCCTTCTAGCAAACGGGTATAGAAACTAATGTGTTCACTTCTAAATAGGATTTGATTGTTAGCAAAGAAAACCTCAACTGTTTCAATATCATCAGAAAAAACAGAGGTGAATTCACGAAGAGAGCGACTTGGGATGACAACATCAAAGTTATCTCCATTTTTCTCCAGTGTAATCACTTTTTGACTCATACGGTGAGAGTCTGTTGCTACTGTTTTTAGCTCTTTATTATCTGATAAAACAAAGTGAACACCTGTCAAAATTGGACGACTTTCTTGTACACTTGCTGCAAATGCTGTTTCATTAATTAATTGTTTTAATAATTTTGTTTCCAAAACTAATGGATTACTTGCAGCAATTTCTTGAATACGTGGATATTGATCTGCATCTTTTCCTTTAAGTGTAATTTCTGATTTTCCACTTGTTAAAAGAACCTGTTTTTGTTCAATCTCTTTAAAATCTAAAGTAACATCTGGTAAACTTGAAACCACATTAATAAAGAAAGTTGCTTCCAATAAAATAGAACCTGGAGAGGTCACTAGTAAACCAGCATTTTCATCTTTGATAGAAATAAAGTTTTCAATTGAAATTTGGCCATTCGATCCAGATAAGGCAACTCCTTCTGGAGTGACATCAATTTTAATCGTGGAAAGAATTGGGATAGCATTTTTTGAACTGATTGCTCTTTTGGTAGTATTTAGTGCTTGTAAAAATAAAGTTTTGTTAATAGAGAAATTTATCATGGTCATTCCTTTTATTTATTTTATGATTAGTAAGTTAATAGTAATAGTAGATTGTGTGGAAGTTGTGGAAAAGTCTCAGAATCCTGTCTATGACTTGAAAAGTTACTTGTTTAAAAATTGTGCATAACCCCTAGAAGTTAAGAGAAAGTTATCCACAGATTAATTTAACTTTTTCTTGATACTTTGAATTTCGAGTCGTAGATTATCATCTGTGTCGACCATACTTTTAATTTTTTCATAGGCATGAATGACAGTCGTGTGGTCTTTCCCACCGAATTCTTTTCCGATTCGAGGAAGTGAGTTGTCTGTCATCTCTCTTGAAAGATACATAGCCACTTGTCGTGCTAGGACAATATTCTGAACTCTTCGCGAACCTTTGATTTCTTTTACACTGACTCCATAAAAGGCTCCAACTGCTTCCTGAATTTTTTCAATGGGGATGACAAGCGTCTTGCTATTATCGTTTTTACGAGCTCGAATAGCTTCAGCTGCAACATCGATCGTAATTTCTTTTAGTTTTTTCACCTTCGCCATTAAAGAAATATCATTTAAGGCACCTTCTAAGTCTCGGACATTTGAATCAAATTGACCAGCTAGATATTCTAGTGTGTCATTAGGAAAAATATAGTCTAGATCTTCAATTTTATTCCGTAAGATAGCAATCCGAGTTTCAAAATCAGGTGGTGTTATATTTTGCGTTAGTCCCCATTTGAAACGAGTAACCAGCCGCTCTTCAAGACTATCTAAATGATCCGGACTTCGGTCGCTTGTTAGAACAATCTGTTTGTTGTCGCTATGGAGGGCATTAAAGGTATTAAAGAATTCCTCTTGAGTCGTGACTTTTTTCCCACCGAGTGACTGGATATCATCAATCAGTAAGAGATCAAGACTTCGATAGGTATTCTTGAACGTCTTCATTTCTCCTAATCGAAGGTGTTCTAAAAATTCATTAATAAAGGTTTCTGCTGGGACATACTTAACTCGTGCATTTGGAATATTTTCTAGAATTTGATTTCCAATTGCGTTCAATAGGTGAGTCTTTCCAAGCCCTGGTCCACCATAGATAAAGAGAGGGTTGTAAGTTGTTGCAAGATTTTCAGAAACTGCAAGCGCTGCTGCTTTCGCCCAAATATTTCCATCCCCTTGCACAAAATTATCAAAGGTGTACTTTGATTTCAAACCTGTATCAATTTTAGGTAACGGTTCGGTTGTTAAGCTACCTGAAGATAATCTCCTATTCTCACTGCTATGACTACTAGGAATTTCTTCGGTATCTTCAAAAACGAAATGGAACTTCAAATCTGTATTGTAGACTTCAAAGCTGGCTGTGATCAAAGCATTTTTTAGATTTGTTTCCCAAAATAATTCTTTATAATTTCCATCAAGATAAATGGTAGCCGTTTCTCCATCGATTTTGACTAATTTTGAATCGGCGACAAAAAAATCATAGGCACTATCTTTTAGTTGTAATTGGGCTAATTCTAAAAAACGAGACCAAAATTGCTCTTCTTGTGACACTATCAGACTTCCCTCCTTTTCTTGAATTGTATCAAATCATACGTACTCCTATTCTACCACAAACAAAAATAGTTTTCCACAGGCTAAATTTCATGAAATTAAATTATAGTTTTAAACTTTTCCACAAGTTGTGGATTTAAATTCACATTGTTTTTAAAAGTTATCCACAAAGTGGGGATAACTAGAGAATATCCCTGTTCTTCTACTATTTGTAAAAGATTTTTATGGTGGAAAAGCTTGTCGATACAAAAATAAAAATAACAGCCTTATTTGAGGCTGTTGATAATTCGTTGGTATTCATCAAGACTGGAAAAAGAAATTTGGATAGTTCCTTTATTTTGAGAAGAGGAGTGTATCGTCACATCTGTTCCTAATATTTTTTTCAATCGTTGTTCCTCTTCTAGTAGGAAGCTCTCTTTTGCTTTTTTATTTTTCTGTTTTCTTTTTGAACTGATCTTATTTTCTAATGTTCGAACATTTAAATGATCCTGTTTGATTCGCTCCAACCAAAAGCGCTGCTCTTCTTCATCAAGAGGAACAAGAACACGCGCGTGAGCCGAAGAAATATCATTTTGAATGACTGCTTCTTGAACAGAGGGAGCTAGATGTAACAAGCGAAGCATATTGCTGATATAGGGTCTAGATTTCCCCATAAATTGAGCGATTTGGTCGTGCTTATAGCCATGATCAACGAGCTTCTGGTAGGAGATAGCTTCTTCAATTGGATTGAGATCTTCTCGTTGAAGATTTTCAATAATGGCTTGTCGCATCATTTCTTGATCCGTTAACTCTTTAATAATCGCAGGAACAAGCTCTAATCCAGCAATTTTTGAAGCTCTAAACCGTCTTTCACCTGCAAGCAATTCAAAACCAATTATTGGAGATTTTCTAACAATAATGGGTTGAATTAAGCCATTTTCTTTGATTGACTGAGCTAGTTCTTCTAATTTTTCTTGATCAAATACTTTTCTTGGTTGGAAAGGATTGGTTCGAATGTCCTTTACCGCTATTTTTTCTAATTTTTCCATCTTATGAATAGAATAACACACCTTTACAAATTCGTAAAGGTGTGTTTACAAGTATGTCAAGAAAGTGAACGTTAATCGCTCAGATCCTCAGTTGATTTTGTCAACTTGATAGAAGTTGTTTGTTGTTTTCCATCACGATAGAATGTGACCTTGATCGTATCATTGATTTGGTGAGAATAGAGGGCGGATTGTAAATCTGCAGTTGACTCGATATCTGTATCATCGATCTTTGTGATGACATCATAACGTTGCAATTTATCTGAAGCAGGCATATTTTCAAGTGTTGAACGAACTAGTACTCCTCCAGAGATTTTTTCAGGAAGTTTTAATTGGCTTAAATCAGAAGTTGAAAGGTTGGATAAATCCATCATTTGGATTCCAAGAGCTGGTCAAACTACTTTTCCTTTTTCTTCTAGCTGTTTGATAATATTGACAACATCATTTGCAGGAATAGCAAATCCCATTCCTTCTACTGAAGTTTGTCCATTATTTGAAATTTTACTTGAGGTAATCCCAATGACTTGTCCTTGAATATTGATTAATGGCCCTCCAGAGTTCCCTGGGTTGATGGCTGCGTCTGTTTGTAGGGCGCGTGTAGAGATATTTTGTCCATTATCGGCTTTCAATTTCACATTGCGGCCTTGGCTGGAAATAATTCCTTGGGTAACAGAATTAGCATAATCTGTTCCAAGAGGGCTACCAATTGCAATTGCAGTCTCACCGACTGTTAATTGGTTTGAATCTCCGAATTCAGCTACTGCCTTTGCTTTATCCGCACTAATACGAACGACTGCAATATCAGAATAGACATCTGACCCAACTACTTCTCCGGGGACTTTATTCCCATCTGCTAAAAGAATATCTACTTTTTTAGCACCATTGATTACATGGGTGTTGGTAACAAGGTAGGCATATTTTCCTTCTTTTTTATAAATGACCCCAGAACCTTCACTAGAAATTTGTGAATCAGAGTTTTCTTCTTTTTCAAATAACCCTTGATTCGAAGAATCAGAATAAGTAATCACAGAAACTACAGCATTTTTTACCTTGTCTACGGCCTCACTAGTTGAGGTTGTATTTTTATAAGCTGTTTTAACAGTAGTTGAGTGGACTTGCTTACTTTCAGTATTTGAAGTAGAAGAATGAGATGTTTGTAAGGTTAAAAAGGTTCCAAGAATCCCACCTAGAAAACCTACAACGAAAATGAGGGTTATGTTTCCAAGTTTTTTCAGTAAATTAGATGAAGATTTCATATTTTCCTCCTAAAAGGATATCAAATTGTCTAAAGTATAGAAAAACTTTCTTAATTATATCTTAAATAACTAAAGTTATCCACAAATTGTGGATAAGTTGTAGAATTTAGTTGAGAAATGGCTTTAAAAAGGACTTTATAGAATAGATTTCCTTTCTATAGCTGTGGATTATTTGTGGAATAGAAGAATTATGCTACAATAGGGGAATGAAAATTAAATTGATAACCGTTGGAAAATTAAAAGAAAAATACTTAAAAGATGGGATCGCGGAGTATATTAAAAGGCTTGGTCGATTTGCAAAAGTAGAACAGGTTGAGTTAGTTGATGAAAAAACTCCAGATCGTGCCAGTCAACTCGAAAATCAACAAATCCTTGAAAAAGAGGGGGAACGAATTCTCTCTAAGATTTCAGATAAGGAATATGTGATTGTATTAGCCATCGAAGGAAAACAATTTCCTTCAGAGAAATTTAGTCAAACGATTGACCAGATTATGACATCTGGTTATTCAAACCTTACTTTTGTTATTGGAGGCAGTCTTGGTCTGTCTCCTGAAGTGAAAAAAAGAGGAAATCTATTAATGAGCTTTGGTCAATTAACTCTTCCTCATCAGTTGATGAAATTAGTGTTGGTGGAACAAATCTATCGTGCTTTCATGATTCAACAGGGGAGTCCTTACCATAAATAACCTTGACGCTCCTTCCTTTTTCTGCTAAAATGAAGTAAGTTCGGTCTCATAGCTCAGCTGGATAGAGCATTCGCCTTCTAAGCGAACGGTCGGTTCGAATCCTGCTGGGATCAAATGAAAGATGCAGCTTTTGCTGCATCTTTTCTTTTATGTTAAAATGTATAAATTTTCATTATCTATTAATTTTTGTATACTTCACTATAGACAAATAGTAATGAAATGATTTATTAGGAATATTTAAAAAAAGAACTAACAATCCCTATATAGTGCAAAGTGTAGATTATATAAATTGTGTAAAATAGTTTTCATTCATGTAACAAAAACATTAAAAACATTACAATTTTACCTATTCCCTTTAATTTTAGGCTATTTTATATTATAATTTTTTGTATATAAAATTTTATTTTTTATAATAATACTAGAGTATAATAAAATAGAAAAAACAAAGTGGGAGAGTTTGTGTGATTCAGTCATTAATCTTGTCTTTTCTCTTGGGAGGGATCATTGTTCTGACGTTTGCATTAGTGGACGAAAAAATCTATCAGGAACATCAATTTGCATTTATCTTTCTGCTGAGCACCTTTGTTCTTCTTTTTGAAAGTCTCTTAGTATTTTTAGATGTGACTTTATTTTCAAATATTCGACTCTCTGATTTAAATATGCTCTTATGGCCGGTTTATTTATATCCTTATTATCATTATGCCAATCGGACGAATCGCTTGTGCGCCATTTTTTATTCTTTTTTTACTTATTTAGCGGTTGAAGGAACAGCAACTTTTCTGACGATAATTGTCTCTTCAGTATTGGGGGATGCTGTTGTAGCAGCTTACTCGATTGTCTACAATATGTGCATTCGTTTGATTTCTTTAGGAATCATTTTGAAGTTAATTGACCTATTTGAATTTGATTTCACTCCTTTTTATGAGAAAGAATTTGAAAAATATTTAAAGAGACTCATCTGTGTCTATTTTGCTATATTTGTAGTGATTAATTTTGCTTTATGGATTAGTGAACAAGCGCAATATAAAAATTTTGGGAGTATGTTGGCAACGATTTGTTTTTTCTCTTTTGTAGTCAGCTTATTCCATATGAAAATCGAGCGAGATCAGTATCGTAAAAATTTAGAACTGGAGTATAAAGAATTTTCTGAGCAACAAATGAGTCGGTATATGGCTGAAATTCAAAGTCTCTATTCTATTGTCAGGGGATTTCGTCATGATTTGGGAAATTTAGTTATTTCTATGTCGTTAGCCATTGAGGAAGAAAATATTCCAGAAATACAGAGAATCCATAGAGAAGTATTGGAAAAAGGTTATAAAGAGATCAATACAGAAGCATTATCAGGATTCAACTTGGTCAATATCAAAGATTCTGCTTTACGAAGTATTTTGATTCGAGGCTGGTTGGATGCAAGAGATGCTGGGGTAGAAATGACCTTTGAAACGAGTGAACCAATCGAGCAACTACCAGTTGATTTATTAGATATCGTGAGAATCGTTGGGATTCTAGTGACAAACGCTTTGGAAGCTTCAAAAGAAGCAGAAGAAAAGAAAGTTCATATTGCTATTTTCTCTATTTCAAAAATTGTTTACTTAGTGATTCATAATACAACAAATGAAATCACTTTTGATATTAGAAAAATATATGAAGAAGGCTATTCGACAAAAGGAGAAAATAGAGGACTAGGATTAAATAATGTGAGAAAAATCTTAGCAAATTATGGAACGATGTTTTTAGAAACGGAATTGCAAGGAAATCGTTTTTTACAAGTTTTGAAGATTGGAGGATACGAACAAGAATGAAGATTTTTTTATTAGAAGATGAGCTCTCTCAACAGATACGGGTAGAAAAACATATTGCAGAAATTGCTAAGGAATTAGAAATTAAACTTGAAGTGATTTCTACCGGTAAAATTTCGGAATTTGAAAATTATATCCAGCATTCGGATATCCACCAATTATATTTTCTAGATATTCATATCCAAGACAATGAGTATTGTGGGTTGGAAATTGCTCAAAAAATACGAGAAGCAAATCCTTATGCCATTATTGTTTTTATTACTACAAAATCAGAATTCGCTTCAATTACCTATCGTTATAAAGTATCTGCCTTAGATTTTATTGATAAAAATTTGAATGAAGATTTATTTAGATTAAAAATCAAGGAGTGTATTGAGTACCTGACAACTATTCAAATTGGAAATGATGATTTGACAGATTATTTTGAGTATGACTTTAAGGATAAAAAGATAAAAATTCCATTTAAGGATATTCTTTATATTGAAACTGTTGGTTCGGCTTATAAATTGAACTTAGTTGGGAAAAATTTTCAAAAAGAAATTGCGGGAAGTTTATCAGATGTCTTGGAGAAAGATGTGGAGGAGAGATATTTCAGTCCCCATCAATCTTTTATCGTGAATAGAAGTATGATCATTGGAATGGATAAGAAAAAGAAACAGCTACTGTTGAAAGAAGGCTATTCTTGTCCAATCTCAAGAAGCAATATCAAACGTGCCAAAAAATTAATTGAAGAGCAAAATTTAGAATTTAGTGCTTGACAATTAGTTAAATTTTGATATAATGGGATATGTTCTGTTAATGAATATATGGTCCGTTGGTCAAGGGGTTAAGACACCGCCTTTTCACGGCGGTAACACGGGTTCGAATCCCGTACGGACTATATCTCATTCCGCCATAGCTCAGTTGGTAGTAGCGCATGACTGTTAATCATGATGTCGTAGGTTCGAGTCCTACTGGCGGAGCTAGTATAGCACCCATTTGGGTGTTTTTTTGTTTTGAAAAAGGCTAGGATAATGACTATCCTAGCCTTTTATTTATAAGTGAACGATGGTTAGATTCCTTAGCTTTTTCGTCTTTTTATTTGTCTCCATTCGTAGAGGAAAAAGAGAATGATTCCAACGAAAAAGGCAATGAGTCCTTCAATGAAGCCTTTGGGAACAAATGTTAAGGTGACTGTTCCGGATCCTTTTGAAACACGAACTCCCATCAATCCTTTCTGGATGCGATGAATTTGGATAGGCTTTCCATTTTGTTTAGCTGACCAGCCTTTATCATAAGGGAGTGTAAAAATAAGGGTAGTGTCTCTATTTGCGTTATAGGCTGCTACCAATTTGTTTTTCTTTTTGTGAATAGCAACTTCTTGCTGACGAATGCTAGCGATAGCTTGTGTGTATTGGTCAAGATCCAGAGCAAAAAATTCTGGTGTATCAAAAGAGACTGTCGAATTTTCTGGAAAACTCATACGAATAGTAACTGTTTCCTCTGTGTCAAAATGGCCAATCGAAAAGAATGGAAAGGCATTATCAATGGTATAGCGTTGGGTCTGTCCATTGTAGCTGATTTCAATATCTTTTCGATCATCGTTTGAAAATTGTAAATTTGGAACATTGACATATAGTTGGCTATGGGCAGGAACCGTTACTTCATATTGAATACTTGCGTAGGAAAGATGACTATCTTCTTCAATTTTTGCAGTTTGCAACGAAGATGTAGTATTTTGTGAAGTAGGCGAGAGAATATTTAATTTCTTATAAAATTTATATTTTTCATCTGTGATTTGATGGATGAATCGTGTCTGATTATCCAGTGTCAAATTCGTAAAGGAAGTATTTTTATAAGGTTTTGCTGACAGAAAGGCGATTGGTAAGGCATATTCGTTTTCTGAAAGTGAGACTCCATTTTTGGTTGCAATCTCTTTAAATCCAAATTTTTGAACAGGTTGTTGGCTTAAATTATAGCGAACACCAAATAGACTATCCATTAAAATAGAATTGTTTTGGTATCTAAGATTGAGGTTGGTTCCTTCAGATTTAAATCCAAGTTTGTCTAATGTCGAACTAGCATCCGTATTTCGTACAGATGAAAATTGAGAAATTCCATTATAACCATACTTCATGCTATCATTGCCCGTTTGTGGCTGTAAAATCTCAGTCCGATAATTAGAGTCTGTCTTCTCTCTTACTAAGGATTGGATGGCTTTTAAGTCTCGTTCGTAGGATGACCGAGAAGCAAAGACCCATTCATTCGCAATTCCTTCCATTTGATAATAACTATTCACCGATAATTCAAAGATGGAGAAAAACAGGATTGAAAGATAGAAAAGTCTAGGCGGTATCTTTTTTAGGATAAATCCTAAACAGACCAAATAGAAAGCAATTAAAAATTCAAAAGTAACAATGAAATTGACTGCATCTAAAAATTTATAGTGACTGCTGTAAAGGACAGTTGCTCCAAATCCTAGAATAAGGAGGAAATTAGCAAGACTAAAACGAATCCAAGTGATCTCCTCTATTCGATTTAGTACTTCTCCTGCCATCAGAATAATCGTCAAAGAAAAGATCCAAGAGTATCGATGAAGAAACATATTTGGCGCGTGCATACCTTGCCAAAGGAGATCTAATAATTGAAAACGAAAACTCAAAATAAGAATGGTCAAGAGTATAAAGTAAGAAAGTTTCACGTGAAACTTGATCGACTTTACAAAGAAAAAGGTGATCGCTAATAGAAGTGGAAATAATCCCACGTAGATCATTGGAATTGATCCATATTTAGTAGTGTCAAAACTTCCAATGAAATTTTTTGCAAGTACGTCAAGATACCAACTTTTTTCTGTAAAGATACTGTCAACCTTTGAAAAACTTTCTCCATGAGTGCGTAAATCTAAGAAGGTTGGATATAACATCACAAGGCTTGTTATAACTGATAAAATAGATACAATCACAAAATGAAAGAAGCGTTTTCCAATTCCTTTGATGTCCCATGACAGTTGTGTCAAGTACCATAAAATAAGAAAAATAGACATCATAAACCCAAAATAATAATTTTGGATAAACAAGCTGGTTAAGCTGATAAAGTAGAGAATCTCTCCCTCATTGTAAATGAGTTTTTTGAATCCATAAAGAATTAATGGTGCTAGGATAAAAACATCTAGCCAAGTTTTGATTTCAATTTGGCTGATAGCAAAACTCATAAGAGCAAATGAGGTTGAAAGGGTAAGAACCAGGGATCTAGGAATTTTAGAAAACATTCCATGTAAACTAATATAAGTGCTTAACCCAATAGCTCCAAATTTAAGAAGAGTGATGAGGTAAACAGCATCCGGCATGGATTGTGCATTAAAGAAGTAGACAAGAGGAGAAAAGAAACTTCCTAGATAATAGCTACTGAGTGCATAGAAATTAATACCTAATCCACTTTGAAAACTGTAAAATAGGCTGTCTGTCCCGTGTAAAATATTTCGAAGTGTGGTATCAAAAATGACATACTGATGATAACCATCTCCTAATAAGGGGGATGTATCACTGTTCCAGTAGATTCCTTGTGAGAGGTAAATAAAGAACATCATGATAGCTGGAATCAGGAAAGAAGATACTATAAAAAGGGATGTTTTTAGCTTTGTTTTATTCATATATTTCTACTGAAAGAGCCTGAAATAATGATTTCAGGGCTCTTTATTTTTATGATTGGCTCCAAAGTTCTTTCACTTTTGCTTGAACTTCTTCATTTTCAAGAAACTCATCATAGGTTTCATCAATACGATCGATCACGCCATTTTTTGAAAGAACGATAATATGGTTGGCGAGTGTTTGAATGAATTCGTGGTCATGGCTGGCAAAGATAATCGATTCTTTAAAATTCTTCAATCCATCATTCAAACTTGAAATAGACTCCAAATCCAAGTGATTGGTTGGATCATCCAGTACAAGAACATTTGACTTGAGGAGCATCAATTTAGACAACATGACACGAACTTTTTCTCCCCCTGACAAGACGTTGACAGACTTGTTAACTTCGTCACCCGAAAAGAGCATACGTCCTAAGAAACCACGAAGGAAAGTATTGTCATCTTCTTCTTTACTTGCAAATTGACGAAGCCAATCAAGAATACTTTCACCACCTGCAAAATCCCGACTGTTGTCTTTTGGTAGATAAGACCGACTAGTTGTAACTCCCCACTTGACAGTTCCTTCATATTCAATATCATCCATCAATGCACGGATCAAAGCGGTTGTTTGAATATCGTTCTGTCCGATAAGGGCGGTTTTGTCACCAGGACGTAAGATAAAGCTGATATTGTCAAGGATAGTTTCTCCATCAATCTTGACAGAAAGATTTTCAACTGTCAAGAGATCGTTACCAATTTCTCGTTCTGCCTTAAAGTTGATAAATGGGTACTTCCGACTAGATGGAACAATTTCTTCAAGTTCAATCTTGTCAAGCATTTTTTTACGCGAGGTTGCTTGTTTTGATTTTGAAGCGTTGGCTGAGAAACGTGCGACAAACTCTTGTAATTGTTTAATTTTTTCTTCAGCTTTTGCATTTCTATCTGCTTGTAATTTTGCTGCAAGTTCAGAAGATTCTTTCCAGAAATCATAGTTTCCGACGTAAAGTTTAATTTTTCCAAAGTCGAGATCCGCCATATGGGTGCAGACTTTGTTCAAAAAGTGGCGGTCGTGGGATACAACGATAACCGTATTTTCAAAATCAATCAGAAAATCTTCTAACCAGGTAATGGATTGAATATCCAATCCATTGGTCGGCTCGTCCAAAAGAAGGACATCTGGTTTACCAAAAAGGGCTTTAGCTAAGAGAACTTTCACTTTATCCCCATTGGCTAACTCGCTCATAGTTTGATAATGAAGGTCTTCTGAAATATTTAGATTTTGAAGTAATTGAGATGCTTCACTCTCTGCTTCCCATCCACCAAGTTCAGCAAATTCACCTTCAAGTTCAGCTGCACGGACACCATCTTCATCAGAGAAATCTTCTTTCATGTAGATAGCATCTTTTTCTTTCATAATGTTGTAGAGCTTTTCATTTCCCATAATGACAACATCGATGACCCGCTCGTCTTCGTAGTCAAAGTGATTTTGACGCAAAACAGACAAACGTTCATCAGGGCCAAGAGAAATATGACCAGTTGTTGGTTCAATATCTCCAGCTAAAATTTTTAAAAAGGTTGACTTTCCAGCACCGTTGGCACCGATGAGGCCGTATGTATTTCCTTCTGTAAAGTTGATATTGACATCGTCAAACAATTTTCGATCACTAAAACGTAGTGAGACGTCTGATACTGTAAGCAATGATTTTCTCCTCTTTCTATAATGTCTTCATTTTACTAGAAAATAGGAGAAAATTCAACTTTTTCACTGTCAATTTGTTTTTACAACTATGTAAACTAAATTGACAGTTTAGTAAAGTGTTAATTCCTTACAAACATAGAGGATAGACTAACATTTTCAACTAGAAAGTGCTATAATGATAGGGATAACGATTAAGGAGAAGAGTATGACAAAACCCATCATTCTGACAGGAGATAGACCGACAGGAAAACTCCATATTGGCCACTATGTTGGTTCTTTAAAAAATCGCGTCTTGTTGCAAAATAAAGACGAGTATAATATGTTTGTTTTCCTAGCAGACCAGCAAGCTTTGACAGACCATGCGAAAGATCCAAAAACGATTGTAGAATCTATTGGTAATGTTGCTTTGGATTATCTGGCAGCTGGACTAGATCCTGAAAAAGTTACGATTTTCATTCAAAGTCAGATTCCTGAACTAGCGGAATTAACCATGTATTACATGAATCTTGTATCTTTGGCGCGACTTGAAAGAAACCCAACTGTAAAAACCGAGATTTCTCAAAAAGGGTTTGGTGAGAGTATTCCAACAGGATTTTTGGTATACCCCATTTCACAAGCAGCTGATATCACAGCATTTAAAGCGAATTTTGTTCCAGTAGGAAATGATCAAAAGCCAATGATTGAGCAAACTCGTGAGATTGTGCGTTCCTTTAATCATGCTTATAATACAGATACTTTGGTGGAACCGGAAGGGATTTATCCTGAAAATGAAGCAGCTGGTCGCTTACCTGGTTTAGATGGAAATGCTAAAATGTCTAAATCGTTGAATAATGGCATTTACCTAGCTGATGATGCAGATACTTTAAAGAAAAAAGTGATGAGTATGTATACTGATCCTGATCATATTAAAGTAGAGGATCCAGGAAAAATCGAAGGCAATATGGTATTTCATTACCTGGATGTATTTGGCCGTCCAGAAGATGCAGCTGAAATTGCAGAAATGAAAGAACATTATCAACGTGGTGGACTTGGTGATGTAAAGACCAAACGATATCTTTTAGAAATTTTAGATCGTGAATTAAGACCGATTCGTGAAAGACGACTTGAGTTTGCAAAGGATATGGGTGAGGTCTACTCTATTCTTGAAAAAGGAAGTGAGCGTGCTCGAAATGTAGCTGCTCAAACATTGGATGAAGTAAAATCAGCGATGGGAATTACCTATTTTAAAAAATAAAACGACTTCATTAAAAGCGAACATTTCTTACTGTTCATTGATAATTTACCAATAAATGATTGACAAATTGCCATAGAATGGTATGATATTAACAATAAAAATTCGAGCCTTGCTCAAATAAAAAGAAAAGAGGATCCAGCTAATGTCTAATTGGGACACAAAGTTTTTAAAAAAAGGGTTTACATTCGATGACGTGCTTTTGATTCCAGCAGAAAGTCACGTATTGCCTAATGATGCAGATTTAAGTACACAATTAGCAAGTAATTTACGCTTGAATATCCCAATCATTACTGCTGCCATGGACACAGTGACTGAAAGTCAAATGGCAATTGCAATGGCACGTGCTGGTGGACTTGGTGTTATCCATAAAAACATGTCAATTGAGCAACAGGCAGATGAAGTACGCAAAGTAAAACGCTCTGAAAATGGAGTTATCATTGATCCGTTCTATTTGACTCCGTCTCATACAATTGCAGAAGCAGATGAGTTGATGGGACGATATCGAATCAGTGGTGTTCCTGTTGTTGAAACACTTGAAAATCGTAAATTAGTTGGTATCCTTACAAACCGGGATTTGCGTTTTATTTCTGATTACAATCAACCCATTTCAAATCATATGACAAGTGAAAATTTGGTGACTGCACCGGTTGGAACTGATTTGGAAACAGCTGAACGCATTCTACAAGAGCACCGTATTGAAAAATTACCATTGGTAGATGAAAATGGTCGTCTTTCTGGCTTGATTACAATCAAAGATATTGAAAAAGTTATCGAGTTCCCAAATGCGGCTAAGGATGAATTTGGTCGTTTGCTTGTGGCTGGTGCCGTAGGGGTTACTTCAGATACTTTTGAACGTGCAGAAGCTCTTTTTGAAGCTGGTGCAGACGCAATTGTCATCGATACTGCTCATGGACATTCTGCGGGTGTTCTTCGTAAGATTGCAGAAATTCGTGCTCACTTCCCAGATCGTACCTTGATTGCAGGAAATATTGCAACCGCTGAAGGTGCTCGTGCATTATTTGATGCAGGGGTAGACGTAGTTAAGGTCGGAATTGGTCCAGGATCAATCTGTACAACTCGTGTTGTTGCAGGGGTTGGTGTTCCTCAAGTGACTGCTATTTATGACGCAGCCGCTGTAGCTCGTGAATATGGAAAAACGATCATTGCTGATGGTGGTATCAAGTATTCAGGAGATATTGTCAAAGCACTCGCAGCTGGTGGAAATGCAGTAATGCTTGGTTCAATGCTTGCAGGTACAGATGAAGCACCAGGTGAAACAGAAATCTTCCAAGGTCGTAAATTTAAAACCTATCGTGGTATGGGATCGATTGCAGCCATGAAGAAAGGGTCTAGTGATCGTTATTTTCAAGGATCTGTCAATGAAGCTAATAAATTGGTTCCTGAAGGAATTGAAGGACGTGTTGCTTATAAAGGTTCCGTAGCAGATATGGTCTTCCAAATGATCGGTGGTATCCGTTCAGGTATGGGCTATGTTGGTGCGGCAACCATTCAAGATTTACATGATAATGCTC
>JBKXCY010000003.1:0-28702 GCA_046994005.1 Streptococcus sp. | reverse complement strand
TATTTTGACTTTATCCGCAGACGCCCTTTGTATCTTGATTTAGTCATGGAACTTCGTAGAAGTTCGCTGACGTCCGTACTCACCTAAGGAAAGTTTCTAAGAAGACTTTGTCTTCAACTTAAGGAAGAACATAGCCTTGATCATCCACGGTATGAGGTTGTTCAGAACTTCTATTCTCTCTCAAAGCTTCCAAATCTTGATCCAAAATGGAATTGTAGTCTGTACTATCTTCACGGGTTACCCGAGTTGATACTTGGCGCAAGAGTTTTTCATTGAGATTGCGAACCCAGCGACCATTACTATGGTCATTGGCACGCATATAATTCCCTTTCACAATCTCTCCATAAAGGGCTTCATTGACTTGGTAACCTTGCTTACGCAATCCTAACAGACCGATCTCCACGATCTCATCTGGGCTGTAGTCTTCAAAATCAAATGTAGTTGGGATTCGGCTTTGCAGACCTGAATTGACCTGCAAGAAGTCGTGCATCTCTTTCGTGTAACCGGCAAAGATAATGACGATATCGCGACGGTGGTCCTCCATAAATTTGAGGACTTCATCCAAGGCTTCCTTCCCAAAATCATCATTTAAACCGGTATAGAGCGTGTAGGCCTCATCGATAAAGAGGACTCCACCCAGTGCACTTTCTAGGACTTCGCGCGTCTTCAAGGCTGTTTGACCTTGGTAGCCTCCAACCAGATTGCTCCGGGATACTTCGATGAATTTCTTCTGCTTGATAACCCCCTTTTGGAAGAGGATATTGCCCAAAATGCGGGCCACGGTGGTCTTCCCTGTACCAGGATTTCCAAGAAAGAGAGAGTGCAAGGTCGTGTCTTCGACGATACCACCTTGTTCAGCCCGTTTTTGATTGAACTCAGCCATGGCCACGAATTGTTCGACTTGCTCTTTCACCTTAGCAATTCCAACTAAACGGTTGAGGGCAGCCATCCCATCTTCTTCCTTGTCGGCTCCTGCTTGATACTTACCTTGGTTAAGGACAGCATCGATATCGCTATTGAGGATGGTCTCAATATCATCGGAACCTTGGGCCACCACCCGATCTGCCATGGTCTTGGTCAATTGCTCATCCAGGTTACGAATCCAGCGACCATTGCTCTTATCTAGCGAGCCATCATAAGCCCGCTTAACGTGCCGCGCATAGTAATCCCGGTCTTCGAGTTTGTAGTCCCCTTTGCTTAGGATCATTTCACCTAGTTGGACAATCTCATCTCCTGTGAAATCTTCAAAGATGAAATTATTTGGCACCCGAGAACGAAGGCCTGGATTAGTCTTTAAGAACTCTTCCATTTCCTTGGTATAGCCGGCAAAGATAATCATAATGTCGTCACGATTGTCCTCCATAAATTTGAGGATGGTATTGATCGCCTCGATCCCAAAGTCCGCACCGCTGTCCTTTTTATCCAAGCTATAGGCTTCATCAATAAAGAGGATGCCTCCTCGCGCTTTTTCAAGCAGGGCTTGGGTCTGTTCAGCTGTTCCTCCAATATTCGAAGAGATCAGATCGGACTCCGTTGCTTCCACAAAACGGAATTCCTCCCCTGAGAGAACACCTGCATCAAAGAGCACTTGTCCCAACAGACGGGCCACAGTGGTTTTCCCTGTACCAGGATTTCCCATAAAGGCAGCGTGAAGGGTTTGTTTTTCAGGAGCCTTGCCACTGGCGATTCGTTTCTTGTTAAATTCCACCATGTTGATCATTTTCTTGATCTCATGTTTAACTTTTTCAAGACCAATCAGGCTATTGAGTTCTTGAAGAGCATCTTGTTTCTTCTCTGGTCCAGAGTCTCTTGCGGTAGTTGGAGCCACCGTTGCATCCGTCGCCTGTCCCGTAGAAACGACTTGCGCGTTGCCCTTGGCCACTTCTCTACCAACAAGATAGTCACAGTCATCCTCGATTTCCTTGGTCAGATCACGCGCATCGCCCTGCCTATAGGTCACGGTGCCCACCTTCGCAAAAGCTCCACCTTGAAGCCGTATATTGGGATCCGCAATCTTATGACAAATCATACGCTCAGCCATCAGCACACTCTCATCAAAAACGCCAAATGAAATGGTTTCGGCATTCTCATTTAAGAAGGCTGTTTCTCCAGTCAGGGAAGCAAAGGATTCTTCATAGACGCATAAAAATTCTGAAAATGTAGCTTGATGAGCTCGGATCATACTATTGTATGAATTGATGGAGGTCATATGATCCGAATCCGAATTGAATTGAACATTATTATCAAGACAGACCCCAGTACCAGTAGGCAACTCAATTTTACAGTTTTCAGACTCCCAGATGACATTCCTCAACCAAACTGGTGGAAAGTCCTTTTCCAGATCCCCGCCTGTAATCGTTGAATTTTTTGCGATCACTTCTGAGTCCTTGGCATGGATCGTATTATTCCCAAATATTTCAATATGGACATTTTCTAAGGTCAATTTAGATCCTTCTGACAGATCAATCTTAGAAAAAATCGTTGAATTGCGAATAGACAATTCCGAAGCGGACATACCGATGGCACTTTGGTGTTTTTCCGGAACCTTCATCCCGACTCCTTCCAGTGTCAACTTCGAATGCGTATCCATATAGATAAAAAATTCACTATTTGTCGGAGTGGTGATTTCAAAATAGACCTGTTTACAGGTGATGTCTGAGCTATTCCATAAGATCAATGTAGTATAATTCCCACCAACTTTAAACCACAAGTCTTCAAACGTCACCTGAGCTCCCTCTACAAATCGGAAGGAAGCCTCAATGATGTTGTTAAACATGCGCCCATTACCATTTGGATTTGGAACCACATGCCCCACGAAATGAAGGTTTTTGTCGATCTCGATCACTTTATTTGTCGGCCATTGAAAGACATACCCATTTTCAAACTCGATGGTATCCCCATCCTGCGCTTTTTCAAGTGCATCCATAAAGTTCCAACTATTGTTGTAAGGACCTACTAAATATCTTGCCACGCGCTTCTCCTCTGTTTCATTTTTTTGGAAGAACATCCATTGTTTTTCTGTTTCCTGTTTACAAACACTTGTCACTAAAAATTGTAACACAATCCAGATCCAAAGAAAACACTTATCCGGTCTGAACGGACTTAAAAACCTCTATTTTCAAAAAGAAAATAGAGGCTATCATCTAATCTTTCAAGGCTGAACATAAGCTGGCTAGAGCAATTGCTCCCGAGAGCATGGCGGTGGAAAGGAGCAACACATGGTCTGCCACTTCTAGCTTGTAGACAAAGACTTTTTCAGCTGGTTTGTCTTCCGCAAAAATGTCAACCTTCATGTTCTATTCCTTTCTTAGTCATCCTCCTCACCCAGATAGAGACGTCGTGCTTCTGGGCTGTTGCTAAGAATATCGAGATAGGTTTCATACTCATCGGGCAGGGACTTTCCTAATGAGATATCTAGCTCTGGATTCACATTTTTTCCATAGAGAGAGCAGAGATAAAGACGTTCATTGAGCGTTGGAAAAACTTCGAGAGACATGAGCTCAGCCTGACCGACCCGCTCCCAATCTTGCTCTTGGATATCTGGTAGGATATAGGCTTGGAAAAGTCCCATCAGAGGATTGTCCTCTGGTTGGCCACTTTCCTTGTCCGCCTGAACCAAGGAAAGCCGTTGGCCAAAACCAGCTACTTGGCGCTCCCGTCCCTTCACCGAAACCGTAATCGGATGTCCTCCCATATGGCTATAAATCCATTCTTTGGGTAACCGATAATCTATGAGAGGGTCAAGATCTTTGACAATCGTTACAGGACTAGAGCGTAGAAACTGACGAGTGACTGCTTTACAAAAGAGAATATTCTCCTCTTTCAAGGTCACTCCCTTCCAGCTATTTTCCTCCTTGAAATGGTTAAAAAATACCAGATAGGGCTCTCTCACCATTTGTGCTAAGACATAGACGCCATTCCGTAGGCGAATGGAAATGACTTTCCCCGACTTCCAGGGTATTGCTCTTTTTTTTTTTTCTATCATTAGCCAACCTCAAACTGAGCGAGGATCGTTGAATCCATCAAAATAAATCACTGTGACTTCCTGTCCTCAGCAAGTTTAAAATCAATTCGTCCTTATCTACTTTGTAAACCAAAAGCCAATCCGGCTGGATATGACACTCCCGAACACCTTGGAAATGCTTGGAATCAGTCAATTGATGGTCACGATATCTGACAGGAAGTTCTTTTTCTTGAACCAGAAAATTCAAAACTTCTTCTAACAAGTCTGCCTTCAAACCACGCTTCATTGCCAACTTAAAATCTTTTTTAAACTGTTTATGATAACGAATCTTAAGCACGCAGGTCCTCCATCAAGTCTGAGACTGATTCAAAGGGTTGACTCATATTCCGATTTTGCTCTATATCCGTTACGACTTGGAGCAACTTCCCATGATCGTCTAATCGAACATCAAAAGGTAAGCCCTGATATTGAATAGCCTGACGGAGGAAAATGTTGATAGCTGTGGTCATATCCATCCCTAAATGATTAAACACTAGTTGGGCCTGCTCCTTAACCTCACTATCCAAACGGATACTCATGCTCGTCTTTGACATATTCTCACCTTCTTTCTATTGATTATTGTAACAAAAAAGAAGGCTATTGTAAATCTATTAGATATACAATAGCCTAATATTTGTTTTACTGTTAAGTTTTCATCAAAACAAATCATCAAAGAGACTCAACTGATTATCCTCTGGCATATTGCCAAGAATGCCCATCTCATCCATCTTTTCAACCAGGGTTGAGGAGACACCGCCGCGCTTGCGGAGCTCGGTCTTAGAGAGGAATTCTCCTTCTTCACGCGCCCGCACGATTTGCTTGGCAACGTTCTCTCCCAGACCATCCATAGCAACAAATGGAGGAATGAGGGTGTCCCCATCAATCAAGAATTCTGTTGCCTGACTGCGATAGAGGTCTAGCTTTCCAAACTTGAAGCCGCGCTCCCACATCTCATTGACAATCTCAAGAGTAGTGTAGAGGTCGATCTCCACATTGGAAGCTTCGTTGTTCTTGCGTTTCTCAGCAATTTCCTTCATCCGAGCTTTCACGGCCTCAAGGCCTGCCCCCATGGTCTTGATGTCAAAGGCCTTGGCCCGAATCGAGAAGTAGGCACAGTAATAATAGAGAGGATGATGCACCTTAAAGTAGGCCACACGAAGGGCCATCATAACATAGGCCGCCGCATGGGCTTTGGGGAACATGTACTTGATCTTCCCACAGGACTCGATGTACCACTCAGGAACATTGTTTTCCTTCATGGCTTGGATGTAGCCATTGCGCTCTTCTTCTGAGATCTTGAGCCACATGCCTTTCCGCACGCGCTCCATGATGGTAAAGGCCGTCTTAGGCTCGAGCCCAGCATGCATGAGGTAAACCATGATGTCGTCCCGACAGCCGATAACGGTCGATAGGTCGGCAATGCCCGCCTTGATCAAGTCTTGGGCATTTCCCAACCATACGTCGGTACCATGAGACAGACCAGAGAGCTGCAAGAGTTCCGCAAAGGTCGTCGGATGGGTTTCATCCACCATGCCCCGAACAAAGTTGGTCCCAAACTCTGGGATCCCCAGCATACCGGTCGAGGTACCGATTTGCTCCGGTGTCACTCCTAGGATATCGGTTCCTGAGAAGAGGGCCATGACCCCTGGATCATCCATAGGGATATCGTTCGGATCAATACCTGACAAGTCCTGGAGCTTCCGAATCATGGTCGGATCATCATGACCAAGGACATCGAGCTTGAGGACGTTCTCATCGATATCGTGGAAGTTAAAGTGGGTGGTCTGCCATTCAGCTGTCACATCATCTGCTGGATACTGGACCGGAGTAAAGTCATAGACATCCATATAGTTTGGAATAACAACGATTCCCCCCGGGTGCTGACCGGTCGTCCGTTTGACCCCAGCTGCACCAAGAGCTAAGCGTTCGACCTCGGCATCTCGGTAGTACTTGCCATAGTCCCGCTCATAGCCCTTGACAAAACCATAGGCGGTCTTAGCTGCGACCGTACCTACTGTTCCTGCCCGGAAGGCATATTCTTCCCCAAAGATATCACGAACATCTAAGTGGGCACTCGGCTGGTCTTCCCCTGAGAAGTTCAAATCGATATCGGGTACCTTGTCCCCATCGAAACCAAGGAAGGTTTCAAAGGGAATGTCTTGGCCGTTTTTGCTGAGCTTGTGGCCACAGTTTGGACAATCCTTGTCTGGCATATCAAATCCTGATCCATAAGAACCATCCGTGATAAACTCACTGTATTGGCACTGGCTGCAGACATAGTGAGGCGAGAGCGGATTAACCTCTGTTATCCCGATCATGGTCGCCACAAAGCTGGATCCAACGGATCCACGCGATCCAACCAGGTAGCCCCGCTCATTGGAACGATGCACCAGCATTTGCGAGGCCAGATAAATCACGGCAAAGCCATTCCCCAAAATAGAGGTCAATTCCTTTTCAATCCGCAGATCGACAATATCAGGGAGTGGATTACCATAGATCTCAAAGGCTCGCTGATAGGTCAATTCCGCAACCGTCTCTTCGGCCTTGTCGATAAATGGCGTATAGAGGTCGCCCTTGACCACTTCGACCGGCTCAAAGGTCTCTGCCAGCGCATTGGTATTTTCAATAACAATCTTGCGCGCCAAGTCTTCTCCCAAAAAGGCAAATTCATCCAGCATTTCATTGGTGGTTCTGAAATGCGCTTTAGGAAGTGGCGCTGGCTGGGCATCTTCTCCATGCCCGATGGTCCGGTTGATCATAGCTCCTTGGCCGAGACTGCGGACAATGATCTCCCGATAGATCTCATCTTCCGGCTCCAGATAGTGGACATTCCCTGTGGCAAGAACGGGCTTACCTAGGCGATCTCCCACCTCAATCAAGCTCTTGATAATGGTCTGGAGCTCGTCCATGTCCTTGACCTGCTCCTTGGCAATGAGAGGCGCATAGATAGCCGGTGGCATGACCTCGATAAAGTCATAGTACTTGGCCACTTCGACCGCCGCATCCACGCCTTGTGACATGACCGCATCAAAGACTTCCCCTTCTGAGCAGGCCGATCCGAGGATCAAGCCCTCGCGGTGGGCATCCAGCACGGTCTTGGGAATCCGTGGGACTCCTTCGAAATACTTGGTCCCAGAAAGCGAGACCAGTTTAAACATATTCTTAAGGCCGGTCTGGTTCTTGACATAGAGAGTCGCATGCTTGACCCGGGCCTTCTTATAAGAATTCTCATCGATCAAATCGATATTCAGATCCTTGAGATTGGTCACCCCATGCTTTTCAGCGACATCTTTGATGAAGATAAAGAGCAGGCGCCCCGTCGCTTCCGCATCGTAGTTGGCCATGTGGTGGTGCTCCAAGCCTACTCCAAAGCGTTTGGTCAAGGGTCCCAAGCCATGCCGTTTAAAATCGGGGTAGAGGTTGCGGGCAAATTCCAGCGTATCGATGACTGGCTGGGTAATCTTTGGTAAGCCATGACGCTCATAGTTAGCATTCATGAAGCCCACGTCAAAGGTGGCATTATGGGCTACAAGAACGGTTCCCTCACAGAAGGCCTGAAATTCCTTCAAGACCTGCACCAAGGGCTTGGCACCCCGGACATGCTCATTGGTGATCCCTGTCAATTGGGTCGTAAAGGCCGACAGAGGATGTCCCGGATCGATAAATTCGTCAAACTCCTCAATGACATTGCCCTTGTACATCTTAGAAGCGGCGACCTGGATCAAGTCATTGTAGATGGCTGAAAGTCCCGTCGTTTCCACGTCAAAGACCACATAAGTCGCTTCATTGAGGTCTAGATCCACCTCGTTATAGGTGATGGGCACCTTGTCCTCTACGATATTGGCTTCCATCCCATAGATCAGCTGGATCCCAGCTTTCTTGGCTGCTTTAAAGCCATGTGGGAAGCTCTGCACATTGCCATGGTCAGTGATGGCAACTGCCTTGTGCCCCCACTCCGCTGCCTTGGCAACCAGCTCTTCAACTTCCGGCAGGGCATCCATGGTCGACATATTGGTATGGGCGTGGAATTCTACCCGGCGCTCACCTTCTGGCATCAGGTCCTTGCGGGTATAATGGACGACTTCCTGGATGTCTTGGACATTCATGGTCAAGTCGCGCGTGAAATTGTTCATTTCGATATTTCCCCGCACCCGTAGCCAGCTGTTCTTCTTGATCATGTCAAACTTCTGGGCTTCTTCCTCATTTTTGACCCATTTCTGAAGGGAAAAACTAGAAGTATAGTCGGTCATCTTAAAGCTGATCAAGACCCGACCGGTCCGCGTCACCTTGTGCTCCACGTCAAAGACCACACCCTCAAAGACAATCCGGTTCTCTTCTGTCGTAATCTCGATCATCGGAGTGATCTCAGCCTTGTCTAGCTTAGGTTTAGCCGCAGCTTTCTTAACCTTGAAGTCAAAAACTGGTTTTTCTTCAACCGCGGGTGGCGGAGCCATCTGGGCCAAAGATTCCATAGCCCGCAAGGTCTCTTCATTGGCCGCTTGGAAGATCTTTTCATTTTCCTGCTCAAAGCGCGCCACTTCTTGCTCTGTCAACTCTTCATCAGACTCCACTCGACAGGTGAAATGCGGAAAACCAAAGGCTTCCAACTGCTTGGCAAGATTGGGCAAATGGTTCTTACGGAAATGCTCTGTATCGACCGAAGAAGGCCCTGAGATGATCAATTCCTGCCCTTCCGCACGCACCTGCAAGTCTTGGTAAAGCCCCTTAAAGCCTTGACTCGCACAAGGGCCATCCTCAAAGACCTCCCGATAGTAGGCCTGCAATAAATCAGCAGAAAAGTCCTGATTGGCCACTTGAATGGTAAAGGTCGCTTGGTTTCCTGTCTTTGAAAATTCATCCTTCAAGCGCTGGCGCAATTCCTTAAACAAAGCAATCGGCAAGACTTCCGCAAAGGCAAAGCGGAACTCCCAGACCCGACTGACCTTGTGCACCACGACTTCTTGAATCTCCGCATGCAAAAAGGCACTGGAAGATCGCATCTCCAGCGGCATATCCAGCTGATCCATTAAAATTTCAAAGGTGTTGGACATTGTTTCTCCCTTGATCTTGATTCTTTTGCTCGCTTTTGAGTGGCCCAACTCTATGCAAAAACAGACCATTCAAAAACATTCGTAACCCTTATTTTATCACAATTTAAGGATTAATTCGAGGGAGAAGTGAAGACGAAAAAATCACCGATAGGTCGGTGATTTCTCTTCATGTTTCATTTATTCAGTTAGGGCTGATCCATCACTTATAACGCATCCCCATGACGATGGCCACAACTGCCAAAATAGGCAATAATATCAACATCCAGATTCCAATCCACATTTCCCGCTTATAAGATTTGTCTAGTCCACTATAGCGTTCAACGTAAGATTCTTTTGGACAGGCTGGATTATACCAGACCGTCATGGTCGATCCCAGTGGAAAAGCATCTTGAAAAAGATTCCCCCATACTGAGGTGCCACTACAAATTTCAACCCCTTTTCCTCTTTAGCAGACGAGGAAGCCTTTGTAGTTTGCTCCATTTTGCTTGCGGTTGCCTCCTTCGCCTCTTTTTTCGGCTGAGTGCAGGCTGTTAAAACCAGCACACTCGCTAGCAATACTAGTATCTTTTTCATGGATCATTTCCCTTCTTTTGTGATTGAATAAGATTTAAAAACATTCTCTACTATCATACCGAAAATTAATTTGAAGAGCAAGTTCGTCACTAAGTGGAGGGAGTTGAGGGATGAAAAAGACTAGAAAAATTTAATCTGAGAAATTAAGCAAAAAAATACCCCAAAAAGTTAGACAAAAGAATCTTACGTTTTGGGGTAAAAAAAATTTTAGGCAATCTTTGGAGTCTTCACTATATAATTCTAATGATCCATCCAGATATAGAAAACTATCTACCTGGAAGCACATCTAAATATTTACTTTTTTGATTAATATCTTCGTTTTTTATATTGGAACTCACGGGTGGTTTTGAATAAATACTAGTTTCTCCAAATGGTTTAACAGAAGGACCTACAGAGGGACGACTTACTCCGCTGTTAATTCCATTAGAAATAGCTAAATCCATTGAAACAAATGTATCTGCCACACCATTTAAGTAAACATCCAACGATTGTACAGTTTCCGTTAAAGACTCCATTGAACTTTTTACTTTTTGCGTCGCTATTTCGAAATTAGATGTCACAGGTGCTTCAATTAAAGAAGTTTCATTCTTTTTGGGAAGGGTATCTGTGAAAGATTTGAAGGATGCCTGAACACCTTTGATCGTTGAAGCCTTTATTAATTTTCTACCTTGGCTATTTTCAACTGTATTTTCTATTATCATATTACCTCCTCAATTTGTTAATCATTCAAATGATACAATTGCTTAGCTTTATCAATATCATAGTACTGATTAAATTCTTGTTTATTTTTAGTATCATGGTCCTGACCATCTACAGAAAGGGCTTTTGGAATATACAGATACTCGCTTGGGCTATATCCTTTAGGATAAAATAGTGGGTACACCGAAACAAGTCGCGGACCAAAATCAATCGTATTCTTATTGTTCAATACAATGATATTTGAATTTTCTTTTTCTAGAATAGACATTGCTTTTCTATCTTTACTGATAGGAGACATTTTTAACGTCTTTTTCTCAACCACAAATTGGTTGATATCTATGATTTCTTTTTTTATGCCAAGTTTTTTAAAATCTTTTACATTGATTCCAGTTTGTGGCAATGGATCTTCCATAGTTTCAAGCGCTGCTACTTCTTCAATTTTTCTGGTTTGAAGATTTAAAAAGACTTTCTTTTCAGACTTCCGTTCTTTTAATGGTCTTACATAAAGCGTTACATAATCTTTCCCTTTATATGAAAAGACAGGTCCAATATCATTTGAAATATAGCCCTTTTTGTACTGATCAATTGTTGAAAGCAAATCAATCTCTGGTTCTTCTTTCAGACGATTTCCCTCAACCTTATACATGGACAAGGTCCAATAAGCATCCTTTCTGATAGTTTCATGGATGTCGGAAGGATGATTTGGCAGTTTCATATTATCTCTGAGAACATAGTGTTGGGATGTTGGATTACGCCACTCCGTGATCAAGTACTCATTATACTTATGCAACTCCTTTTCCTCAGAATTAACAGGTTCCCAATGGACAATAACACCTTGACCATCTGCAATAAATTCGTAAGAATCAATTTTCGCTTTTCCAGTGTAATATAGGAATCCTGAATATTTCTTCGTTAAATATCCTTGATAAAGATAAATACTAGCTAATAAACTCAAGCCTATAGCAATCAACAAACCTAAAAATAGTTTTTTTCTTTTTGCATTCATTTTTAACCTCTTTATTGTAGTTTGTATTTATTATCAAAATATTCATTCATTGCGCTCACTTTAGAATAGCCTAGTTGTTTCAAAGAAGTAGTAAATTCCAGTAATTGTTGAGAAGACATATTTTCAAGTTTCAACTTCTTGCCTTCATATTCTACGCCCTTTAAGTAGGCTTTCATTTCAGGGGAAACAGTTAAGTTATCTATTCTGTTTTCAGGCGTTTCACCACTATCTATTTCAGTACTTCTAGAATTCATAAAACCTATAATACCTGATTGATTTAGCTCATTCTCTCTTAGTAATGCATTTATATCATGGTATTTATTCCTATCTCTTGTAACAATGTATCCACCATCTACGTTTGGTTTTTCTAAAAGTAATTCCCATTCACCTTTATTTAAAATATCATAGTATTGAACTAGAGCAGCCTTTTGTTCATTAGTGTTAATCTCAGCTATCTTTTTCTCTTTTTCAAAGTAAGACTTAACCATATCAAAAGTCTTTAAAAAGCCTGTTCTGGTATTTTTAGCCCATTCTTTATTTGAGTTATTAAAAATTGAATTTGGATGTAATTTATCATAACGTTCAAAACTAAATTCCGAAATATTTTGTCCAGATTGAACAAAATCCAACGATAAACCATATTGAATCGCTTTATTTAAAAGGTAAACTTGAGGACCTAATAGGGCTGTTCCTGTATCTAAAAAGGAATTTAATATTTCTGAAGCAAATTTAACTCGAGCTTCAACTCTCTCCTTTTGAAATTTTTGTAACTTCACATCATAATCAGCTGCATTAACTCCTGTTAAGCCAGTTTCTAAATGCGAGAAATGATTCTTTATTTCTATTGGTTTTCCATATCGTTTATTTTCTTCATCTGGTCGAAGAACATTCGCAGTATCTGTATACATAAAAATATACGATTCCAACCTTAGTTTCTCTTGTCCTCCCTCAAAAGAAATACTCATTTTATTCTTTTTATATTCTATAAAGAAATGATCTTTATTTGTAGTCGTATAATGCTTCTCACTATCTTTTCCAATTTTTAGTTCTTGCGTTGAATTCATCAATCCTATAAGTCGATTCATTAAATTTAACTGATTTTCTTGGGACTTTAATTCCCCATTTTTTATTCTTTCAGGATGTTTAACAGCACTAGCGTACATGAGAGCTTCTAAGGACGTTGCTCTACGGTCTTCAGCCTCCAACAACTTATTTGTAAAACCTAATACGTAATCCCTATCTTTTTCACCCAATGCATCTAAGAGTTTATTTAGAGTCGTTGCATCCTCTTGATGAATATAAACCTCAAGAATTCCTCCGATTGATTCGTAAGTATTGCTTGATATCTTATTCGTATCTAGCTTCACTAACTCCTCTGGTCTTCTTTCAAGAACTGATTTTAAAGCTAAGGCGTCTGTTTCATGTTTTATTTCATCCAGATAAACCATCGTTTCTTTTGTTAATAGGCCAGATTGAATACCTGTAAATATTGTAGCTGGAGGGATTTCAAAAATTGCTTTCGCATGAACTATGGAAGAAATTAACTCGTCTAATTCATTAATTATTTCTATAACAGCAGTATTAAATGAGTCATGTGCTTCTTGAATCCCCGTATGTGTAGCTGTTCTATTTTCACTTAGAGAATTCAATGTTGTTTGTGCTGTTTTTAAATGACGATTAATTAAATCCACTTTTTGAAAAGAAGTTTTTTCAGATGTTAGATCCAACAAAGGCTGTAATTTATCCATAACACCTTTGATCTCTTCAACCTGTTCCCCATTCAATTTATTAACAACTGTATCTTTTCCCTCACTCCAAGTCCAAGCCTTAACATCAAATCCAAGAGAGCTCACTGTTTCTTCAAAATCTCCCACCGTTTTCCCATATTTTTCAATTAATTCTGGAGCTTTATGAAATACTTGTATCTGAAGTTGATTTAATTTTGCAAAGAATGCAAGTATCGCATCAGAAACTGATTCATTTGTTTTTGTAATAAATTGACGTTCAGTCTCCTTTGCGGCGACTTTAATCTGATTACTATATGCAGTTAACGATTTCCCGTACTGAGAAAGACCTGGTAGATTATGAATTTTAATTATATCTGACATTTTACAGCTCCCTATTTTTTACTCGCCTCTATAATATCAATCGAATGATTTAAACTTACAATTTGTGATGTAAGATTACTCAATTCAATATTTATAGCACTTATTGCATTATCAATATGTGTTTTTAAATTTAATTGAGTATAGTTTATCGCTTTTTTTTCATCATCTGTCTCATTTGAATACTTTGTTCCAGCTAGGTAATAAGTCCATTTAATATGGCTATGACTTTTCAAAACATATTCAACCGTTGGATCAAAACTACATAATGAAGTTTTTAACTCTTCCAACTCTGTTTTCTTTACATTACACTTAGCAATCTCAGAGCGTAATCCTGAAATTGCTGATTCATCTGTCATTAAAGCTACTCTTCCCATTCTTTCCTCCTTTATATTATCATTTAACGCATCAGCACTTTAACCTTCATCGCCTGATTATTAGAAATATAATAATGTTCTTGCTTTTCTAATAATGATTCACGTAATGGTCGATTTGCGACTGTTAAAATACTTTGATCACTTACTCTAATAGCCAATAATGCTTGTTTATAATTTTTCGCAATTTTGGATACAGGATCAATATTCCTATTTATATTAAAATTACTTACTACTACTGATGCATAACCTACTTTTAGTCCTTTTTCAAGTATAAATTCAAGTTGATTTTGCATTTCAAGTGTCATGTGTTGAACAACCTCTGACAAATTATAAATAACAAGAGATACATCATGATCTTTAGTTCCTGCTTCAAGCCTTTCTGAAATTTTCAATATTAAAGACTGAAGCATATCCTTTTGATCATCTTCACCAGTAACTACGATTGTTCCTTCCATCTCTGGCAATTCATTATAGGCAGGCGCCAACACAATCACCTTTTGCTTACTACGAGCAATTTGTTTGACGAATTGTGTCATTTGCTCTTCTTTGTCTGTCAGATAGAGAAGGTTGCCTTTCTTGAGATCCCATGTTACCGGCTCAACTGTTTCCAGATCCAGTCCGAGTGGTACTTTGCCTTGATCCAGCAAGGCTGCTACATCCTCACGTCCGTAGAAGGCTGCTTCTGTCAACTCATCTGGCACCATTGGGATGCCTGCTGGTGTGCGGCCTGTCCACATCTCTTTGAGACTTTGGACTTGATCGCGGAGGTTGTTGATGATTTGGATATCATTATCCCCTGCGACTGGTAGGGCGAACTGGACGACATCGACTTCGTCACGCTTCATGAGCGCCCGTCCCTTGATGTCTTCCATGGTAGACGCTAGTGGGGTTGCTCCCACGATACCGCGGATCTCAGAGATATCATTTTGTGGCAAGGTCAGCTGGTGCTTGAAGTTGGAATAGAGCTGAGCCCGTAGGTTGTTCTGACGGCTAGCTGTGATGATCAAGTGCACACCGATACTGAGACCTTCACGAGAGATCCGCATGAAGAGCTTGAAGAGATCAGTCTCATAAGGCTCGTCCTTCATAGACTCATAGCTATCCATGAGGATAACCATAGTAGGCTCTTGCTTGCCGGTCACTTCACGGTAGAGGGCGATGGTACCGACCCCATGCTCAGAAAGGAGTTTCTTGCGGCGATCCAACTCGCGGTTGATAATCCGGATGAATTTCTGGATTTTCTCCGTCTGATCGAGCAGGAGGCTATCGGCCACATGTGGCAATTGCGTCAAGGGTGCTAGACCATTGGTTCCGAAATCCAGCAGGTACATGGTCAGATTTTCTGGACTCTGCTTGCGGGCCAGATCCATCGCGACTGTCTGGAGGAACGTGCTCTTTCCTGTACCTGGACTTCCGTAAAGGAGGATATTCCCATCTTTTGACAGATCGATAGCAACAGCTTCTTGCTTTTGCGCTTGCGGGATATCGGCCATACCGATCAGGACGCTTGGAGCTGTCCGTTTTTGCCAAGCCTCGATCGGAACGACTTTCTCCAACTCATCCAGTGTGATCCGCTCTTTGAGGGGTGGCAACCATGGTTGAGCCACAGCTGCGATGCCTTCTTGTTGGTGCAAGTGATTGATTTCTTGCACGATGACATCTAGCTCTGTTGGCACTTCCTTGATTTCTTCTGCCATATCAAGACCGGATAGGTCTTGGTTGAGGACTTCGTATTGACCCAGTTCATTGATCAAGTAGATGGTATGGTCTTCGATCCCTAGCTGGTCCTTTTCAGGCTGGTAGTCTGCTCCAGACCAGGCGGTTTGGAAGAGTTCATAGACTTCGTTATTCCCGACTTGAAGGTAAGCGCGACCAGTCTGAGTGATCTCAGCCGCATCTGCCGTCCGCAGCATCTCCATAGAGTCTCCACGGTCTGCCACCTTGAGGGCTAGCTTGAAGCGGGAGTTGGACCAGATCTGGTCGTCCACAACCCCAGAAGGTTTTTGCGTCGCAAGGATCAAGTGTACCCCGAGGGAACGCCCGACACGCGCGATAGAGACCAACTCCTTGATGAAGTCTGGTTGGTTGACCTTGAGCTCGGCGAACTCATCACTGATCAAGAAGAGGTGAGGAAGCGGTTCTGTCGCTTCACCGAGTTTAAATTTCTTTTGGTATTGGTTGATATGGTTGACCCCATATTGTCCAAAGAGGCGCTCACGACGATGGATCTCCGCATTGATTGAGGCTAGGGCCCGCATAGACTGGGCACCATCCAAGTTGGTGATGGTTCCAAGCAAGTGAGGCAGATCCTTGAAGAGGTTGGCCATTCCCCCACCCTTGTAGTCGATGAGGAGGAAAGCCACATCGTGTGGGTGGAAGTTGACGGCAAGGCTCAGGATATAAGACTGAATGGTCTCAGACTTACCAGAACCGGTTGTCCCTGCGATCAAGCCGTGTGGTCCATGAGCTTTTTCATGGAGATTGAGATAGACCAAATCGTCCTTCCCGCGCAGACCGATCGGCACTGCCAAACTTTGGTAAGGGGCATGGCTCTCCCAACGACTCAAGACCTTAAGGTCATTGAAGGTCTCCGCCTGGTACATTTCAAGGAAAGTCACCGAGTCCGGAATCGAGCTCTTGAGCTGTTGGATATGCTTGAGGGGAGCAAGACCACGCGAGATGGCTTCCTTGTCATAGCCTTCAGGGAAGTGGTCCAATTGGAAGTCGAGCTCACGAAGAACCCCTTCTTGCAAGAGCAATTGCCCTTGGTTGCGGTCCTTGATAGAGATAACGGTTTGGATATTTTCAGAAAGAGATGAGAGCACGTCTGCCACATAGATGATGGAGCAGCCGAGCTCTGTCGGATCCTCACGGAAGAACTCCATGATGACATGGTCCAAAATCAAGGTCTCATCGGTGATGAGGACCACATAATGAGGGTGGAAGATCTTGGTGTCATTGGCTTTTTCTTCCTCTTTTTGCGCCTTGCGGAGCTTGAGGATTTGGTTGAGACTGTTCAAGACCTGATCGCGTGTCCGCTGATTGTAGACAAAGCTACGGACATTCATGTCTTGCAGAGTCGCATGAGGCAACCAGCGCATCCAATCCCAGCTTTCTTTTTCCTCTTCTGGAATGATCGGAATGATGGTCAGATCATGGTATGAGTGAAAGACTGCCAATTGGGCAACCAGGAGTTGCAACTGCTCTAGCACGATAGGACGAGGGCCGACATACCCTACAGGTCCCCGATTAAGGCTAGCTACAATCGGAAGATTGTCAATCTTTTGGTGAGCTTGGAACAGGGCATAGCCTTCTTCTTCCAAGGCATCTTTCTTCCCACTACGCTCTTCCTGACCATATTTGAGTTCATAGCTGGTTGGAACCTTGCCCAAGCCCAAACGATAGGCCAAAAGTCAAAATGAAGGGGTGTTTTTTCGTAGATCCGTTGTCATAGCGTTTGACCATCTTGGTCAAGTCTTCGATGGCTGGAAAATGGTAAAACATGCCTTCTCGTTGCTTGCGAGACAGCTGCTCCAAGTCCTTGGCCTTGTCCTTGAGGTAGAGATGGTAGAGCTCCACGCGCTCTTTCTTGTCTTCTTTGTATTTCTTACGATTCTTGAAGAATCCTTGGACCGAAAAGATCACACTGACCACAGACATGGATACCGTCGCGATGATATAGAGCCCCCGCGGTTGGAAAATGGTGATCAAGAGGGTCACCCCAACCATGATGAGGGGTGGCATGATTAACTTCAAGAGTTCATCCGATGGCTTTTGAGGCTCCGCTCCCGGAGGATTGATCAAGATCTTGTCTTCTGAACTCCGGTAGATGATCCGCGGAGACCGGTGGTACTCTGGATAATCCTTGTAGAAGTCATAGCGTGAATGCAAACGCGGCACCAGATAAGGACTTACTTCGACAGCCCCTTCTACGCCAAATTCTTCCGGATAGAGCTTAAAGGTCACATCTCCAATGGCCAGCTCATCCCCAAAGTCCAGTGGAAAAGTCGCTTCACTGACGAGTTTGTGGTTATGGTAGAGTTTTCCGGATAAGAGCTGGCAAGTCCAAGTCTGCTCTTTTTTCACAAGGAGAAAGCGTACTGGATAGTGCAAGCGCACATCCGCACCCTTTTCATCTGCTACAAGGATCTCTTCCTTGTCTAGCAGTTCATAGGTATGGACTTCTCCTGTCGCCAAGTAGCAGACCACATCCCCAAGGATCTTGCTATTTTCAAGCACACCCTTGTCTTCACCATACTGGTAGAAGATTTCTCCTTGACTCCATTGGAAATGAAGGGGATTTTCTTGCGAAGCCAGGGTCAACTGAGCTGTTTCTTGATTCGATACGGTCGCTGTTTTCCCCTCTTCTAGCGCTAGCTCATAGCGAAAACCTTTTTTATAGAGTATGATACGTTTTTTCATAGACTACTCCTTGTGGTCGCTAGACTCAGTCGAGCTTGCAGTAGTAGAAGACGAGCTTTCTGTTGAGGAGCCTTCTGTAGACGAAGCCGTTGTTGAGCTACTAGTGGAAGCTTTGGTTTCATCTGTCTCCGCTTCCAAGAGTTTAGAGCGGGCATCCCAGTATTTCTTGTATTCACCCTCAAGCTCAGAGAGTTTTTTCTCGCGCTGTTCACCAGAGAGTTTTTCGCTATCACGTGTCGCCTTGATTTCTTTACGAAGGGCATAGATGATCAAGTCTGAATCGTCGATCCGCTTAGCTGTATCCAGCGCTTGGGTAAAGTCATGACGGCCGATATAGATCCAGTAGTGGAGATAGAGGCTATCTGACTTGAGCGTGACGTTATTGAGGATGACCTTCTTTTGGTCTTCTGAGAAATTCAAGCCTTGCAAATAAGACGTCGCCAACTCATATTTCTGTGTCGTTGGAAGACTGCTTGGAGCTACTCCCTCCAACTCATCGATCACACCGGTATAGTCTACCTTGAGATAGGCTGTATCCGCTTGAAGCAACTTTTCTTTAAAGGGTGCTTGGAAAAAGACCAAATAAATCAAGGGCAAGAGTAAGAGGGCCACTACAGCTGAAAGCCAAACCGTTGCCAACTTAAAGATTCGGTGTTGACGACTTGAAACCAAGGTCAAGGTCTTTTCTTCCTCTTCCTTGCGTTCTTGGTAGGCTTTCTCTAAGAGAGCTTTCATCTCTTCTAGACTAGCGGCATCACGGATTTCCACCAAGAAATCTGGCAGATCTTCTAATTCAAGCGTGCCTTGATAGAGCTCCATGAAATCCCAGTCCCCAAAAAGAGTGACCGCATAGCACTTGGCCTGACGCAAGAACTCAACCTGATCCCACTTGCGTGGCACCATCATTCCCGGAACCCCGCGGTAAGCGATCTTGACTTGCGCATCCTTGGTCACAAACAAATTGATGGGATGCAACATAAAGGTCACCGGAAGCTCCAATGCTGGCGCCAAATCCAAGACATTGATAGCTAGACGCAGACGGTCTGAAACCGGTAATGCCTGGATTTCTTCAGCACTCAAGCCCAGAGCATCTGTCTGATAGGTCAGATGAATCTGGTCTTGATCCGCTGTCATGCTTTGCTCTAAAAACAAGGGATGATGGAGATCCAAAATCCATAAATTGCGTAAATCCTGACTATCCACTTCTGAACGCTTAAGGTCCAGCCGCCAGCTCGTTTCTTCTTTTTCAAAACGGAAGACTTGTTCTTCCAGTGTAAATTGTTCTTCTTTCACCTTACCACTCCTCAATCTCGATCAGATCACCACTCGTGATCGGATACTCCTGTACCACCTTGCCTTCATCCAGCAAGATGCCTTTATTTACCACGCGCAACTGATACTTGCTTCTAGGTTCCATGGCAGACCCAAAGATCTGATCCAATTCCCGAATCAAGCGTCGCACCTCCATCCGTGTTGGGATTCGGAGGTCATGGCTTGCACCATTCATACGGAAGGTGACATTGATATGTTGGTCCATCTAGGCCTCTTTTCTATAGATTCGATAGGAAATATAGCCAGCAATCCCAAAGAGAAGGGCACTCCAAGCCAGCATTTGCAAGGCTGGAATAAAATCCGACAAGCTGGCCGAATTGTCCTCCACATTGGACTCGAATTTAGATAATTTTTGATTTTCAGGCTGGAACAGGTCCGCTTCAGGCCCCGTTTTTTTCTTTCCCTTTATAGCAGAAAACAACTGGCCGTCTGAATCGGTCAATTGTTTCTCTTGCTTGCGTTTTTCATCTGCTAATTTTTTCTGATCCTTCTCATTGAAAAGAGACTCAGTCGCATCCAATTGGCCCCCAAGTGTCTTTTCCTGCTCTGTCTCAAGACGTGAGTTGTTGACCTGCAGACGATTATCAATAAAATCATCTGCAGAAACAACAACCGCTGGCAAGAGACTTAAGACAAAGAGAAGATACATCATTTTTTTCATAAGCTTGATTCAATTTCCTTTGTTTGAGTAAACTTCTTAGGAATGAAGATATTGGCAACCGCCAAAAGTCCGAAGAAGACCAACAATCCGAAGAAGACGCCGATACCGGCTGTTTGTCCATCAAAGTAACCCGCAAACTGTCCTTCTAAAATAGAAAGGAGGTTGACATTTTTCACCAGTGCTGGAAGGCCTGACAAGGTCGCGGTCGTTCCGATCGCGCTTGATAGGTAGACATAGCTGATCAACATGAAGAAGGCCAGTCCCATTCCAATCACACGGAAGTGTTTCAAGAGAAGGTATTGTAGTTGTACCAAGACAAAGCTTGCTAGAACCGCTAAGAACACCCATGAAGGTACATATTCACGACCAACAGAGAGTTGAATACTTGAAATCATTCCGATCACCAGTCCAAGGATGAGAGAAAGTCCCACAAGGACACCGACAGACAAGAGATCTGATTCTTGCAAACGATCCAATTTGAAACGATCCTTAACCTTGCGAATGATTGGTTGAGTCGCAAAGAGATAAGCTGTAAAGAGACTCAAGACTTCCAACATAAAGATCCAGATAAATGGACGGTAGACGTTGATAGTCGCTTTCACAGAAGAAGATTTCTCTGCAACTGGATTTGACAAGAAGTCGAGCAAGACTTCATTCGGCACTCCGTTTTCATAGGCATTGTTGAAGACCTTACGGAAGGCTTCGACGAAGTTCCCATTTTCAGACAATTCCTTGTCGAATTCACCCATCAAGCTCTCTGCATTGCTAGACAATTTCTCTGTATTGCCTTGGGCTTTTTCCAATTCTTTGTTCAATTGGCTAAAGATTTCATTGGTAGAGTTAGCAGCTTCTACATTGCTACGAGATGAGCTCTTAACACCTTCTGTCGAGCTCAATAATGACGTGTATTCAGAACCAAGGGCTGTCAAATCTGCATCGGTCTTGGTTTGAGCCTGTGTCACTGTTTCCTGCGCTTTTGAGATCTCTTCTAGGCGTCTTTGAAGGTCTGCATACTGCTTCAATTGATCGTTGATATTTTGGGTTAGATCCTTGTTGGTGTTTTCGATTGCTTGAAGATTTGCCTGCAATTGTGGTCCCAAGTCTTGCAACTGTTTAAGTGTACCATCTAACTGGGCTTTCACACTCTTCGTTGCATCCCCAGATTCATCCGTTTCAATACTCTTACGGTAGTCCTTCATGTTACTGGAAACGGCAGCCTTCACGACATCGACCAAAGCATTTGTCAAATCCATATCTTCGATCGGATCATAGAGCGAATGACGATCTCCCTTGTCATCTTTTGGATAGTAAGCATCGATCAATGCTCCCGCGCGTTGATAATCCAGGGCGATTTCACTAGCTTTCGATGCATAGTTAGCGACAGCTGTTTTCAAGTCTTCTGCAGATACAGTCACACTGGTTGAAGAAACTCCATTCACAAGGACTTCAACATCAATCGCGCTTGGCATAGCTCCTCCATCTTCAACAAGGTGAATTTGAATTTGTTTGCCATCTTTCAGTTCGACTTCCTGCTCACCACTGCCTGCATAAGTCTGTCCATCATAGGTCCAGGTATCAACCTTAACTCCTGCAGGTACTTGAATGCTAACTTTTTGTTTTCCAGATTTAGCATTGAGAACATTCGCAACTGCCGTTAATTTAGCATCCACTTCAGCAGCCAATCGTTTCAAGTCATCTGCGTTCCCTTTTGCTTGCCCCTTCGTTCCAGCAAAAGCACTATCAAAATCAATCGCTGCCTTGAGATTTCCATACTTATTCAGTTCAAGACTAGCTGGATCTAAAGACGGAAGTTTTTCAATCGCTTGACGAATGTCATCATCCGCTTTATTACGTGCTTCACTTAATGTCTTGATACTAGTCTTTCCAAGCAAGGTACTAAGAGTGACTTTTTCTCCTTCATTTAGACCATAGTAGTCAAGGATCTTCGCTTTTACAGAAGACTCGATGTTCTTTTCGTGCTCATCTAATTTGTCGCGTTCTGCCTTGATCCCTTTTTCGAGGTCTGCCACACGATCATTCACATCTTTTGTCAAGCCTGCATAAGTCTTGGTACCTGAAGCATCTCCTTCTGTTTCAGTTGGTTGACTCAATTGTTTGGTAATTGCTTCTTGGTTTTGTTGTAGATTCTTATACAACTCTTGGGTCTTTTCACTGACAACAGACTGGTTCATAGACATCAGCTGGTTCATGAACTCTTCATGGCTGATCTTGTCCTCAGAGCGTTGTTTGATCAATGTGTCGAAGTTTTGACCGTACTGATCCTGAGATTGGGTCAATTGATCAAAAGCCTGTGTATAAGACTCAAGGACTGTCTTCAAAGCATTGTTCGACTCGACAGAAGACGTAGACAAGCTATAGAGACTTGGAAAGATATTCTTCGAATCTAAAGCCGAATCCAGCAAGTTGCTTCGGTATGAACCAATGTTGGTAGATTGAATTTTGTTACTTGTTTCCACGTTCTTCTGAGCTGTATAAAGGTTGCTCAAAATGCTGACCATATACATATCAACCAACTGGCTATTCAAGTCTGAAACGATATCTTTAGCGACTTTATTGGCCTCGTTTTCAACCTGAGAATTTCCAGCCGCATTGACCTTATACGTCACCGTGGTCTTCTCTGCATTAACCGCATTCACTTCCAAGACCTTCTCTGAGAAGTCACTTGGAATGACAATCATCAACTGGTACTTGCCATCTGCAAGCCCTGACTCAGCGGCTCCACGAGGGAGTACAGACCAGTTTTGCGAATTATCCCGTTCGATATTCTTTACATAGCTAGCCCCAAGGTTGTATTCTTTATCATTCAGTTTGACCGCTTTGTCTTCATTGACAACCGCAATATTAAGCTTGGTGTTTTCTGTCGTTTGTACGGTCTTAGCTTCGTTTTGCTTTTGGTCCTTTTGAACCGTCGTATAAAGACCCACTACAGATCCCATCAAAAGGAGCACAACTGCACTCTGACCGATGTATTTTAACCATTTTTTCTTTTTCACTTCTATACCTTTT
Organism: Streptococcus sp.; assembly: GCA_046994005.1. Classification (GTDB taxonomy): domain Bacteria; phylum Bacillota; class Bacilli; order Lactobacillales; family Streptococcaceae; genus Streptococcus. The sequence continues at coordinate 5,446 of JBKXCY010000003.1, read as the reverse complement.
CCTTTTTCTAATTCATAGATACAAAATAGGGGTTAGGAATTAAGAATCTAACCCCTATTTTCTATATATCAAAAGACAAAAGGGTGATCTACCTACAAGAAGTAAGATCACCTCCAAGACTATCTTAGTGGATTTGTGCAGCGATATCTTGGTCAGTTTGTTCAACGATATCAGCAACTTTGATCAATTGAGCGTTGATGTCTTCCAACAATTGAGCGAATTGTTTGATTTTTGGAGACAATTCGTTGAATTGTGCTTCAAAGCTATCAAATGCAGATCCATCCCAGTTTGCGTCGATGACTTGTTGTTCATGAGTCAAAGTGTTAAGGATTTGATCGATTTCTTGAGAACCTTGTGAATAGCGTTGTGCTGATTGACGTAGTTCTTCCGGAGTTAATTTAATTTGAGCCATATGTTTCTCCTTTTGGGCTGATACCCTAATATTTTTTTCATAAACAATACATTTAGTACGAATTAGTAAAATACCAGATAACTGTATATTTTACCTTTTGCTCCCTTTTTGTATTATTTACTTAAAAATATCTTAATGAAATATTGCCAGAATGTCAAGTTTAGAGGGCTAACTGATAAAACATTGTAACTTTGTTACAATTATGTAATACTTTGTCATAAAACTGTAATATATTTTCTGAATTCCTTGCCCCAGTAGTCTCTAACTAGTATTATTTCTGAGAAAAAAGAAGACACTCTGTCCTTTTATATTAACTCAACACATAGATAGAAATTGTTGATTTTAGGTGTTTTTAAAAGCAAATTTTGAAAATTTTTGTATATTTTTTCATTTTTAAAACTTTTATGGTATAATGAAACCTGTTCAAAGCTTGTTTCATACAAGATCGAACACCATTAACCTATAAGGAGTATATATGAAAAAATTTCTACTTGCCTCTGTCTGTCTGCTAGCTCTTACCGCTTGTAGCCAAGGCCAACAAGGCAAAGGAACTACTGCCGCTTCTTCCAAGCAAGAGGCCACTCAAACCAAAAAGGAGCAAGTCCAAACCAAGACCTTTGTTAGTGACCTCGGCGATCACCACCAAAACAAAATTCAAATTGGCTACAAGAATGAGGAAATTGTCTCTTTTACTTTCCTTAGTTTTGAACCCATTTCCTCAGATTTGCAAGACATGGATCTTCCTGAATTAAAGGAAATCTACCAAGAAGAATTAGAACATAGCGATATCTATAAAACCTTAAATGGTAAGCCTGGACTTAGCTTCCGCATTCAAATTTCAAAAGATAAACAATCCTATGCTAAAGTCTTACAGGCTGACTTCTCAAAAATCAAGAAAGATGAGTTTGCTACCATCTACGGAGATCAAGGGGAGGAAGAAAGAGCCGAGTTCAAGAAATACCTCAATGGCAAACCTCAAGATCTCTTTACCTATTTCAAAGATCAAGGTCTCAAAGAAGAAAAATAAAAAGAGCTTCCTGAGTTTCATCACCACACTGGTGAGGGCTCAGAAAGCTTTTTCTTATTTGTTCAAGATTGAAAGAGTTTCAAGGAGATTGTCCGCATGAACTTCAATGGTATCTCCTGTCGCTTTGATTTTCACTTCTACGATACCTTCAGCTGCTTTTTTACCAACTGTTACGCGGATTGGAAGTCCAATCAAATCACTATCGCTGAATTTGACACCAGCGCGTTCATTTCGGTCATCCACCAAGACTTCATAGCCTTTATTCACCAAGGCTTCTTCGATCCGATCGGTCAAAGCAAGACTCGCTTCATCTTTGACATTGACTGGAATCAAATGCACATCAAATGGCGCCAATTCTTTAGGGAAGTTAATTCCCCAAGCGTAACGGTATTCCCCTTTTGGAGTCTTATTGACAAAGAGGCGTGCATGTTGCTCCATAACGGCTGAAAGAAGACGGCTGACACCGATCCCGTAGCAGCCCATGATGATTGGAACCGCACGACCGTTTTCGTCCAAGACATCTGCTCCCATGCTAGCTGAGTAGCGTGTGCCGAGTTTGAAAATGTGACCGATTTCGATCCCACGTGCAAAGTTCAAGACCCCTTTCCCATCTGGTGAGATTTCGCCTTCACGAACTTCACGAATATCGACGTATTCTGCAGTAAAGTCACGTCCTGGGTTGACACCAGTCAAGTGGTAGCCTGTTTCATTGGCACCGACCACTGCATTGCGGCTATCTTGGACCTTGCGGTCTGCGATAATCTTGACATTTTCAGGAAGATCAACTGGACCGAGAGAGCCAAAATCAGCTCCTAATAATTCTTTCACTTCCACTTCGGTTGCAGGTTCAAAGAAGTCTGCGCCGAGGTGGTTTTTCAACTTCACTTCATTGAGCTGATCATTACCTACGAGAAGGGCAACAACAGGCTCACCATCTGCAATGTAAACCAAAGTCTTGATAGTAGCTTCTTCTGGAACATTCAAGAATGCAGCTACTTCATCAATCGATTTGACGCCTGGTGTTTCCACGCGCTTCACTTCTTCTTCCGCCACAACACGGTTACTTGGCTTGTATTCATTAGTAGCCATTTCCAAGTTTGCAGCATAGGTTGATTCACTTGAATAGGCAATGGTATCTTCCCCAGAGACCATCCATTTGAGCAATTCTGCTTTGATTTCTTCTTGGACTTCTGCTGGGATCTCATCAAAGGAAGCAACCGATTTGTCTAAAACAACCCAACGATCCAAGTCTGTACGAGCAGGCGTAACAGCCATAAACTCTTGGCTATCTTTTCCTCCCATGGCACCACCATCACCAATGATGGCTTTGTAGTCGATGCCACTGCGGGTGAAGATCCGCTCATAAGCTGCCTTGTATTCATCATAAGTGACATCTAAGCTATCGTAGTTAGCATGGAAGCTATAACCATCTTTCATGATGAACTCACGGGTCCGAAGAAGACCGTTCCGTGGACGTTTTTCATCGCGGTATTTTGGTTGAATTTGGTAGAGATTCAACGGCAATTGTTTGTAAGATTTTACGGAGTCTCGCACAATAGCGGTAAAGGTTTCTTCGTGAGTTGGACCCAAGATAAAGTCAGAGCCTTCACGGTTTTTCAACTTATAAAGGTCTTCCCCGTATGTTTCGTAACGACCAGATTCACGCCAGAGATCTGCACTCAAAAGGGCTGGAGCTAGCATTTCTACTGCTCCAATTTTTTCGAATTCTTGGCGCATGATGCCTTTTGCTTTTTCAATCACTCGATTTGCTAAGGGCAGATAAGAATAGACACCAGCTGATACTTGGCGAACATAACCTGCACGCAACATCAAAGCATGGCTAATGACTTGGGCATCGCTTGGCATTTCGCGAAGCGTTGGAATCAACATTTTACTTTGTTTCATGGACAATATCCTTTTCTATTTCAAAAATAATTTCATAATATCATTCCAGGTGACAGCAATCATCAAAATAACCATTACAGTTACACCTGCAAGCGTCATATAGGTTTCTACTTCCTGTTTCAGTGGCTTTCTCCGGACGACCTCGATCAAATTGATCAAGATTTTCCCTCCATCTAAAGCCGGAATCGGGATTAGATTGAAGATCCCAATATTAATAGAGAGCATGGCCATAAGAGACAAGACTGCTGGAATCCCTAATTGAGCAGCTTGTGAGCTGGCATTGTAGATGGCAACCGGACCACCCAGTTTATTGAGACTAAAGTGGAAAATGATATCTTTCAAAGCTCCCAAAATCCGTGTCGCTGTATTCCAGGTATCTGTAAAACCAGACAAGAGTTTATCTACAAATCCTGTCTTGAGGCCATTTGTCACACCCAAATAGTAACGATTCCCTGACTTGGTTGGCTTCACTTTGACTTCTTTTTCTTGGCCGTCTGTTTTGACTTTCAGGGTCAATTCAGGAGCCGTCTTGCTGTCCTTGGTTGCTTTTTCGACAGCATCTGTCAACTCATCCCAGTTGCTAACGGTATCGTTATTGACTTGAAGGATCTGAACATTGCTTTTAACACCAACCTTAGCTAGCGCCCCATCGGGTGCCACCTGAACATTGTTGCTGTAGTAGTCAATCGCACCACCGCGCATAAAGGCTAAAAGTGAGTAGACGACAATACTGAGGATAAAGTTGTTCATAGGACCCGCAAAGTTGGTGATCAACCGTCCCCAAATGCTGGCATTCTGATACTGAACATCTCTCGGTGCAATCCGCACTTCCGTCCCATCTTCCTCAACGATGGTCGCATCATGATCAACACTATAGGTCTTGGTCTCATCGAGAACCAAGCCCGTAATTTCCAGTTTGTCTTCAAAGTCAAACTGGGTGACATTCATAGGAAGGGCTGTCTGATCCAGATTCTTTCCTGAAAGATTGATCCGGACGACCTTACCAGCCTCATTTAGCGTCAAGCTGACAGGCGTTCCGGTTTTAATCTCAGTTGTGTCCTCACCCCAGCCAGCCATACGCACATAGCCACCTAAAGGTAGAATGCGAATGGTATAGGCTGTTCCATCTTGACCAATATGGGCAAAGATCTTTGGACCCATCCCGATCGAGAATTCTCGCACCAAGATGCCCGATTTTTTTGCAAAATAGAAATGACCAAACTCGTGAACGAGAACGATCACTCCAAAAATAACAATAAAGGCAATAAACTGCATCGTTCTATACGTGGTTTCCTTTCTATCTCTTCTGTCTTAGAACAAGCCCAAGAAATGCATCAAGGGAAAGACAAAAATCAAACTATCAAAGCGGTCTAGAACACCACCATGTCCTGGAATAAATTTCCCAGAATCTTTCACACCGAAGTGGCGTTTAATCGCACTCTCTACCAGATCTCCAAACTGACCTGCAATACTAAAGAGGATGGTAAAGAAGATCATCGCAAGAAAACCATGTCCACCCGCCACAGAACGATCCACGATCATATAGATCACAGTTACCGCAACTGCAGACAAGATTCCCCCAAGACTGCCTTCAATCGTTTTATTAGGAGAAACCGCAGGCATGAGCTTGCGTTTCCCAAACCGACTTCCTACCAGATAAGCACCTGAATCAGTAGCCCAGACAATAAAGAGGGCTAACAAAACCTTATCAATACCAGCGATTCGCGCATCTACTAAGGAATGGAAGCCAAGTCCAACATAAAAGCTAGAGGCAATGGGATAGACCACATCTTCATAATTGTAATTCTGAGCAAGAACAGTTGTCCCCATGAGAATCAAGACAACCAAACCATAGGCAATCATATTGCCATCTGCTGGAAGGTAAGGGAGGTAGTCCTCAATCGGCAAAGTCAAGACGAAGGCCGCCAACATGGCTAGCGCTCCTTCAAAAGTCGCTGTCTCAAGTCTCTTCATCTTGAGCAATTCATGAACCCCTAGCATGGCGATCAAGCCAATCACAATCTGGAAGAACACCCCTCCAACCATTACTGTTGGAATGAAAAAGAGCAGGGCAATTCCTCCAAAAATCACACGTTTTTGTA
>JBKXCY010000002.1:20576-41119 GCA_046994005.1 Streptococcus sp. | reverse complement strand
CCCACAAAGAGCAATAAGGCCCAGAAGATTCCCTTGTCTCCTGCAGCTTTTTCTAATTTCTGTCCGCCTCTATGGCCCTTATTGAGACACCAGCTAAAAAAGCCTCCGATGATCGGTTTTTTTGCCCCCCAAGTGAGGATATGGCGGGCGAAGAAGAAGATCAGAGGGACAGGGAGAAGATTTCCGATCACTCCGATCAGGAGCGCTGTCCATAAGGGAATACCATTTGCAATGGCAAAAGGGATGGCCCCGCGCAATTCAACAAGGGGAACCATGGAGATCAGGAAGGTAAAGATATATTTCATTAGTCAAGCCTTTCGATTAGTCTTCTTCATTCTATCGTATCTTCCTTCAATTGACAACTATTCCAGCTTTGGAATGAACTTTTTAAATCTTTTATCTTGACTTTCTGGTGGAGGAAGCATATAATAGAGACATAGTTAATTAGAATTATTATAAAAAAGGAGAAACGATATGACAACTATGAAACATGAAGCAGCTACTGATGTAGCAACTTTTGCACCTTCTAATAAAGAAACTCTTCCAGAAACAAAAGCCCTCTTGAACCAAGTCGTAGCAGATCTCTACGTCGCTCACATTGCCCTTCACCAAGTACACTGGTATATGCGTGGACGTGGCTTTATGGTTTGGCATCCAAAGATGGACGAATACATGGACAGCTTGGATGCAACCTTGGATGAAGTGAGCGAACGCTTGATCACTCTTGGTGGCGCGCCATATTCTAGCATGACTGAATTTTTGGAACACAGCAATATTGAAGAACGCCGTGGAACATTTACGAAAAATGTAGAAGAAAGCTTGACACGTGCTCTTGAAATCTTCCATTACCTTGACGGCCTTTACCAAAAAGCTTTGGATGTTACCGACGCTGAAGGCGACGATGTAACCAACGATATCTTTGTTGGGGCTAAAGCAGAACTTGAAAAGAACATTTGGATGGTGGCTGCTGAACTTGGTCAAGAACCAGGATTATAAGATCATAAAAAAATAGAAGCCATTGGCTTCTATTTTTTTGTTGTTTTTTCTAGTGGGAAAAATTAGTAGAAATTTATTTAGGAAGGATAAATCCATTCGATGTGAGGTGCGCGTTCTTTAATTTGCTTTTGTATTGTATTAAAATCGGCTCCTTCTGCATTTGAAAAATTCACCTTGTCGAGTAGTTTGTCCTTCTTATCATAAAAATAAAGAAAGCGATCTGTATAAGTAACATCGTTAGCGGAGCTAGTCTTTATTTTGTATTCTATTTTATGGATGTCGCTATATTTCATCTGTAACTGGTTTCGATATGCATTTCCAATAGTATAGATAGCATCATCAGTGATAGTGAGGAGGGGAGGCTCAATTGCTGTCATCCCATTGTAGCAGGCGATAAGTAAGAAGGAAGCGATAGAAAATCCGGTGAATACAAGAAAAAGAAAAAGAAAATCATCATTATTTCTTGAACTTGAAAGCTGAGAGGCTTCGGTATTCCTTGCGGACGTGATTTGATTCTGGGTTGAAGAGTAGTGAAGTTCTTGCCTTGAACTAGAGAAGGTCCCTTGGGGAGTTGATTTTACTTGAGAACCTGATTGGATTGCTTGAAATAGAAAAATTAAAATCATCACGATTATAGGAACGATAGAATAGGAATAAGAAATTTTTTCTTTTTTATATTCTATTTTTTCACTCATAGGTAAACCTCATTTTTTTACATTAGTTGAACCATTTTATCATATTTTTATTACGGGTAGGTAACAAATAAAGCTTGTTTGTACTAATTAAAGGAATTCTTAATCTAACTATAGTTGGAGCGAAATCGAGGCCTATCGCTCCTCTTTTTTTGGTATAGTTAATATGTGATTTTCTGTAAGCATTCGCAGGTATAAGAAAGCGCTTACAAATTTAATTGTTAATCCTAAGAGGAGGTTTTTATGGGAAAGTCTTTTTTTGAAAAGCGTCCTGTTTTTAGTATTCGTAAGCTCTCAGTTGGAGCTTGTTCTGTTGTGATTGGGATTTCTGCCTTGGGACTTTCAAGGGTCCATGCGGAAGAAAAGCCAGCCCTCGAAAGTGAACCGACTTCGATGGAGACACCAAGTGTTGTGACGGAAAACTCAGAAGCGGAAGTTCCTGGAGCTGGTGCAAGAGTTTCAGAAGCTCCAGCTGTCATCACCCCTACCAGAGCTGAGGAAAAGCCAGCCCCTCAAGGAGAGGGCCAGCCTGTTTCTACTTCATCTGAGCGTGCTACAGGAACGGAAGAAACTGCTGCTCCAGATCAAAATCGTGTAGCGGAGGATATTGTGCAAGATCGAGAACGTGATTTTAATAAAGATTGGTATTTTAAATTAAATGCAGCTCCTGGTGCAGAAGGGCGTCAAGTGGATGTCAAGGATTGGAAAAAATTAGATCTTCCTCATGACTGGTCTATTTTCTTTGATTTCGATCACAACTCTCCTGCTCAAAATGAAGGGGGACAATTAAACGGAGGGGATGCTTGGTATCGTAAGACCTTCCGTTTGGACGACAAGGATCTAGATAAGAAGGTCCGCTTGGAATTTGGCGGGGTTTATATGGATTCCAAAGTCTATGTAAACGGACAATTCGTCGGTCATTATCCAAATGGCTACAATGCCTTTTCTTATGATATTACTCCTTATTTGAATGCGGATGGAAGCGAGAATACCATCGCCGTTCATGTGGTCAATCAACAACCAAGTAGCCGTTGGTATTCTGGTAGTGGGATTTACCGGGATGTTAAGCTGAGTGTAACGGACAAGGTTCATTTAGCGCAGTATGGGACTACGATTACGACCCCTCAGTTGGAAAAACAGCAAAATGGGGCAGTAGATACGGTGGTGAAGAGCCGCATTGTCAACCAGGATGATCAAGCCCATAGTATTTATGCGGAATATGAAATTGTCGATCAAAATGGCCAAGTGGTGAGCGAAAAAACGCGCACTGAAGCACAAGCTGTTCTAGCAGGTCAAGAGATCAACCTTTCTCAAACCTTGCATGTTGAAAAACCAACCCTCTGGGATGTGAAAACGGATCATCCAGCTCTCTATACCTTGTATACGCGGGTTTATCGGGATTCGCAGTTAGTAGATGTTCAAAAGGAACGCTTTGGTTATCGCTATCTCAACTGGACGCCAGAAGGTGGCTTCTTCCTGAATGGGGTGGCGACGAAATTCCACGGGGTATCCCTTCACCATGACCACGGGGCTCTTGGAGCTGAGGAAAATTACAAGGCTGAATACCGTCGTCTCAAACAGATGAAGGACATGGGAGTCAATGCCATCCGGACGACCCACAACCCAGCCAGTGAACAAACCTTGAAAATTGCGGCTGAGTTGGGCTTGATGGTCCAAGAAGAAGCTTTTGATACCTGGTATGGTGGCAAGAAACAATACGATTACGGTCGTTTCTTTGAAAAAGATGCCACTCACCCAGAAGCTCGTAAGGGGGATACTTGGTCCGATTACGATCTACGAACCATGGTAGAGCGGGGCAAGAACAATCCAGCCATTGTCATGTGGTCAATCGGTAACGAAGTCGGTGAAGCAGATGGTTCAGACAAATCTGTCGCAACTGTTCGTCGGTTGGTCAAGACCATCAAGGAAGTGGATGCAACCCGCTATGTCACCATGGGAGCTGATAAATTCCGCTTTGGCGATGGCTCAGGAGGCCATGAAAAAGTAGCGGCAGAGCTCGATGCGGTTGGCTTCAACTATTCAGAAGCCAACTATGAAAGCTTACGGGCGAAACATCCAAACTGGCTCATTTATGGTTCGGAAACCTCTTCTGCAACGCGGACACGGGGCTCTTACTACCATCCTGAAAGAGAATGGGTCGGAAGCAACCAAGAAGACCGCCACTATGAACAATCAGACTACGGCAATGACCGGGTTGGTTGGGGTCGGACAGCGACCGCCTCTTGGACCTTTGACCGTGATCATGCCGGCTATGCAGGGCAATTTATCTGGACTGGTACCGACTATATCGGTGAGCCAACACCATGGCACAACCAAAATGACACACCTGTGAAAAGTTCTTATTTCGGTATTGTCGATACGGCTGGCCTTCCGAAGAATGATTTTTACCTTTACCAAAGTCAATGGGTATCGGCTGAGAAACATCCGATGGTCCATCTCTTGCCACATTGGAACTGGGACAATCCAGAATTAGCTAATCGTGTCATGGATGAAGAAGGACGGATTCCTGTTCGGACCTTCTCCAATGCCCACAGTGTGGAATTGATTGTCAATGGGGAATCACAAGGAGTGAAGACTTTTACCAAGAAGACCACAGCTGATGGCCGGACCTACCAAGAAGGGGCAAATCCAGATGAACTCTATCTAGAGTGGTTGGTCCCTTATGTACCAGGTAAAGTGGAAGCTATTGCGCGCAACGAAGCGGGTGAAGTGATCGCGAAAGATCAAGTCGAAACAGCCGGCAAGCCTGCGGGTGTCCGTTTGTTGAAAGAAGAACACGCGATTGCGGCAGACGGCAAGGATTTGACCTATATTACCTATGAAATCGTCGATGAAGCAGGTCGTGTGGTCCCAACTGCCAATAATTTGGTGCATTTCCATTTGCATGGACAAGGCCAAATTGTCGGTGTCGATAATGGGGAACAAGCTAGCCGGGAACGCTACAAAGCGCAGGAAGATGGCTCATGGCAACGCAAAGCCTTCAACGGCAAAGGGGTTGTGATTGTCAAATCAACTGAGCAGGCGGGTGCCTTTACTCTGTATGCAGACTCAGATCGCTTGCAATCAGACCAAGTCAGCCTCTTTACAGGTAAGAAGGACCAAGCAGAACGCACTGTATTAGGTGTGGAACCTGTTCGACAAAGTGCTTATCTAGGAGAAGAGCCAACCTTGCCAAGTAAGGTCAATGTGGTCTATAGTGATGGCAAGGCCCAAGAAGAAGCCGTTGAATGGGATGCGGCAGACTATAGCCGTGCTGGCCAAGTCCGTGTGACAGGTCATGTTCAAGGACGCACGGTCGAAGCTCTGGTCGATGTGATCGGCGTGGAACAAGTCCTTCCAGTCATCAAACAAATCCCACAGGGAGCAGATCTAGCAACAGTGGATAAGGCTGTGCAATTAGTCTTCACCGATGGGACCACTGCCCACTATGAGGTCGATCAATGGACCTTGGAAGCTGGTCAAGAAGATCAATTGTCTACACCGGGAGCACGCTTGAAGGCGACAGGACTCCTAGGCAATGGGGAAACGGTCCAAGCGACACTAGTGGTTGCAGGAGGAGATGTAGCCAAGGCTAAGAAACCAACGGTTCAGCTAGATGGGGTAGCCCTTCCAAAATTTGGTAGTGGCAACCATACTATTTTCCGTTCCCTCGCTTATGGTCAAGAGCCAGGTCAAGTCACAGCAAGTGCAGAAAATGCCCAAGTGACGGTCCTCCAAGCTAACCGTGAAAATGGTTTGAAAGCTCAAATCTTTGTAACTGCTCAGGATACGGGAGCTGTACAGACCTATGTGGTCCAATTCCAAGAAGAAAGTCCACAGATTGAGCGCCTAGAATTGCGTCTGCCAGAAGGACAGGAACTCAAGGAAGACCAAACGGTACCACTTGAAGTCATTGCCCATTACCAAGATGGTAGCCAAGCAAGTCTCAAAGCAGATCAAATCGATGTGAAAACAAGAGCTGGTAGTCAAGGAAAAGCAGTCGCAACCAATAAAGGTTTGGAATTGCGGGAAGTAGGCTTGGTTCATTTAGAAGCCAACTTCCAAGGACAAACGGGAGAAGTCAGCTTTACCATCACACCAAATCCTGAAGAAAAGACGGTTGTCAAGGTGCGTCCTGTACGGATTAGTACAGATCGAAACATTTTGCCAGCTCTTCCAGAGACCGTCTTGGTCGAGTATGATAAGGGATTCCCTAAAGAAAAACGCGTGACCTGGGATGCTGTAACCGCAGATCAAGTCAAGGATTACCATAGCTTTACAGTCACCGGTCATGTAGAGGGTGTGGAAAAAGAAGCCCAAGCTCAAGTGACGGTTGAAGGCATTATCGCTGTAGAAGAAGTCAGCACTACCACTCCAGTCGGAGAAAAACCAGCCCTTCCAGAAAGCGTGCGGACCTATCACTCTAATGGTAAGACATATACTGCTAAGGTGGCCTGGGATGCGGTCGATCCGCAACTCTTGGCCAAAGAAGGAGAAGTTGTCCTAGCTGGTCGTGTAGAAGGAACGGATCTTCCAACCCGTCTTCATATTCGTGTTTCCGCAAACACAGTCAAGGGTGCCAATGTAGCAGAGCAATGGACAGGATCTGTCTTGCCACTCGCTTTTGCAAGTGACTCTAACGATGCAGATCCAGTTGCTAAGGTCAATGATAAGGTCATCTCCTTTACCGATGCTCCAGCTAACCGTTGGACCAACTGGGGCCGTGACAATGCGGAAGATTCTGTCGGTATCTTGTTTGGGGATTCTGGTATCTTGACCAAGCGAGCAGTGGATAACCTCCATGTTGGTTTCCACGAAGACCACGGCGTTGGGGCTCCAAGTGAGTATGTGATTGAGTACTATACAGGGGAACAAATCCCAACAGTTCCAAGCAATCCAAATCGTGTCAAAGACGAAACAGACCATCCATTTAACAATCCAGCCAACTGGAAAGAAGTCAGCAATCTAACCGTTGAAGAACCGGTAGCAGCTGGTAAGATGAATCATTTCAGTTTTGATAAAGTCGACACCTATGCTGTTCGTATCCGTATGAAGACGCCAGAAGGCAAACGTGGAAGCTCTATTTCAGAGATTCAGATCTTTGCCAATAAGGTTGCGGCAGAAGAAAAGAGCCAGTTGACCATTCGCGTCAATGGCGATGTATTGCCAGGTGTCAACCCAAGTGTGACCGACTACTACATCGATGCGCGTGATCGGGCTTATCCACAAGTGGAAGCGACAGCCAGCCATCACGGCCTTGCAACGGTTGTACCAAGTGTCCATGAAGGGGAGCCAATCCGTGTCATCCATAAAGCGGAAGATGGTACCATCTTACAAGAATACCGCCTCCATCTCACAAGTGATGCAGAAAAACTGAAACAAGCTGCTCCAGTAGCAGTGGAAGCAGGTAGCCGTTTTGTGAAAGTCGGTCAAGATCTAGTTCTACCATCTACCGTAGGTGTCTACTTCAAAGGGGACACAGGTTATGAACGCAAGGAACTGACGGTGGACTGGAAGCCTCTACCAGCTGATGCGCTTTCTCACGAAGGTAGCTTCACGCTGGAAGGAAAAGTCATTGGCTATGATCTGACAGCTCAGCTGACCGTCCGGGTGTCAGAAAAGACAGGAGAAAACCTCTCTGTGAACCGTGACTACAATGGAGAAGATACAAGAGCATTTGCTAGTGAAACCAACGATCTCGATCCAAATCAAATCGACTATATCGATTACATCAATGATGGTGGCTACAACGAGTACTACCGTTGGACCAACTGGAAGAGAGAGCCGGATCAAACTGAAGCCTTTGCTGGTCTCATCTTCAAGAAAAATGGTCAAGTAACAGAGCGCTTAATCAATAAAGTAGCGGTCGACTTCTTTGCAGATCAGGAAACAGGTCTGCCAACGAAAACTGTTCTTGAACGCTACATTGGTCCAGACTTTGATGTTCCGGATGATTATGGCAATCTGAAGAATCTTCCAGATCATCCATTTAACCAGGCCTCTAACTGGGAAGAAATCCCGTACAGCTTGGATTATGACTTTGAAGCAGGCTATATCTCTAACCTCAGCTTCAATGAAACTAGAACCAAAGCCATCCGTTTAAGAATGGTCCGTGATGAACATCTTAAAGGAATCGGAATCATTGAATTGAGCGCCAATGCCCCAACGGAAGAGGCTCAGGCAACAACTGATGTCACCATCCAAGTGAATGGTAAAGACCTAGAAGGTTTTAAACCAGATGTGACAGATTATCATCTAGAGTATAAGGGAGACCGTCCAATCGTTTCAGCACAAGGCAAGAATGGAACAGCCGTTACGGTCGTGGATGCTAAAAGCGCCAATGCCCCTGTTCTTGTCAAGGTTGTCTCAGAAGATGGCAAGCTCGAAAAAGTATATCAACTTTCTCTCTCCGCAAAATCACCTACAGGCTCAGCTATTCCTGAAGAAGGGGTTAAGAATCTGGTTCATACCAAACCAGAGTTGGTGATTGATCCAGAAGAGATGGACTTTGAACGCTTAGAACGTCCAAATGCGGATCTTACAAAAGGTGAGAAACGTGTGGTTCAAGAAGGTCAAAAAGGCCGCAAATTGCGCTTGGTGGAAGTCTCTCAAGAAAATGGTGTGGAAAGCCGGAAGGAACTAGATGCCTTTGTAGAACTAGATCCAGTGGCAGAAATCACAGAGGTGGGCACGAAAGAAGTACTTCCAGATACTCCACAACCAGAGCCACAGCCGCAACCGCAACCAGAGCCACAACCACAGCCAGAACCACAGCCACTTCCGAACCCAGAGCGCCCTCATGTCTCAGCAGGACCAGTAGCTACCCCAACTCCTCAAGCATCTCTTGAGGTCAAAGCAGTGCGTCAGGAAGGGACAGATGCAGCAGGGAAGGAAGTCGAGAAAACAGCTCAAACACCAGCAGTTTCAGCTGCTCCAGTTTCCGAAGGTAGATTACCAAATACAGGAACGGAAGAAAGCGTCGCAAGCCTCGTTGCTGGAATCTTAGCGACAGGCCTTGCCAGTGCTGTGCTGGACGATCAGAAAAAAAGAGCCAATAAGGCCAAATAAAACAGCTAGAGAAACTAGCAAATAACGGAAAAAAGTTCACAGGTAACAGAAGGAGGATGGGGAATCCCCACCCTCTTTACCTGATGACATAAAGGAATAGAATATGGGAAAAAGATTAGTTGATCAGAGAAATCGATTTGGTATTCGCAAACTCTCAGTAGGCGTCTGCTCGGTAGTGGTAGCGACTTGTTTTTTAGGAGTCACTACCAGTTACGCAGAGGAACAAGCTGAGAATAGTGAACCGCGTGAAGAACGGGTTGAAACGAGCGATGCAGGAGATCAAGGAAAGGAGGAGAAAACTGTGAACGAGCACCAAGAAGAATCAGAACAGCCCTCAGCAGTTACTAGCGAGAAAGAAAATCGCACAGCCAGCCAAGGGACAGAAGCCACTCAACCAGCCACTTCTCTAGATGAGGAGACTGAGATTGCGGATTACGGACCACTTCCAAGCAAGGCTCAGATGCAATACCACCGCGAAGAACTAGCGGCTTTCATCCACTTTGGGATGAATACTTACTACGATCGTGAGTGGGGAGATGGGCAAGAAGATCCTTATTATTTCTATCCAGAGCATCTGGATACCGATCAGTGGATCAAAACCCTGAAGGATGCAGGCTTTAAACGGACGATCATGGTCGTCAAGCACCACGATGGCTTCCTCTTGTACCCATCCAAATACACTGACCATACCATTGCCAAAAGTGGTTGGAAAGATGGAAAAGGCGATGTTCTAGCCGAGGTTTCTGCTTCTGCCAGCAAGTATGACATGGACATGGGGGTCTATCTCTCACCTTGGGATGCTCACAGCCCTCTCTACCATATGGATACAGAGGACCAATACAATGAATACTACCTCAACCAGCTCAAAGAAATCCTTGAAGATCCTAAATATGGAAACAAAGGCAAGTTCGTAGAAGTCTGGATGGATGGTGCGCGGGGCGATGGGGCTCAAAAAGTCACCTATACCTTCGACAAGTGGTTTGATGCCATTCGTAAGGCCCAAGGGGACATTGCCATCTTCTCGGCTGAGCCCACCAATGTTCGTTGGATCGGAAATGAGAAGGGGATCGCTGGAGATCCAGTTTGGCATAAGGTCAATCCGGATAAGATCCGCAACAATCCATCCAACAGCTACCTCAATCACGGGGATCCGGAAGGGAAGCAATACTCAGTGGGAGAAGCCGATGTCTCTATTCGCTCCGGCTGGTTCTACCATGACAATCAAGAGCCTAAGTCCTTGCGCGAATTGATGGACATTTACTTCAAATCGGTCGGCCGTGGAACTCCACTCTTGCTCAATATTCCACCCAATCAAGACGGAAAATTTGCGGATGCCGATGTGGCCCGTTTGAAAGAATTCCGTCAGACCTTGGACCAACTCTACAGTGTGAACTATGCGGCAGGAGCTTTGGTAGAAGCTGACTCAACACGACGCAATCCTCTCTACAAGGCCAGCCATTTGACAGATGGCGATGAAAAGACCAGTTGGGCCCCGGCTGATGATGCCAAGACCGGATCTTTTGTCCTCGATCTTGGAAAAGAACAGCATTTTGATGTGGTAGAGCTCAAAGAAACCATCGAGAAAGGCCAACGGATTTCTGGCTTCACCATTGATGTGGCTGTGAATGGCCAATGGGTTCCTTATGGGGCTGGCTCAACTGTAGGATACCGCCGATTGATCAAAGGGCAACCAGTTGATAGTCGCTATATCCGGGTGTCCATCACCGATGCCCAAGCTACTCCAATCTTGAACGGAGTCTCTGTCTATAAGACGCCAGCCAGCATTGAAGAAACTGATGGCTATCCGCTTGGTTTGACTTATCATTCTGACCGGACTGCTGACCGGGCCAATGGTCAGTGGAATGAAGAGGGAGAAGGCGTTCGAGGTACCTCTATGTGGACCAAGGAAAAGGGAGCTTCGGTGACCTATCAGTTTGAAGGCACTAAGGCCTATGTGGTCGCAACTGTCGACCCTGGTCATGGGGAAATGGATGTCTATGTCGATGGGCAAAAGCTAGCGACCGTCAATACCCAAAGCCCAAGCCGCAAACGCAGCCAAAAGGTCTATGAAACACCGGACTTGGCAGCAGGATCCCACACCTTGACCTTGGTCAATAGCAAGGGAGATGCGATCGCAACGGAAGGGATTTATGCCCTTAACAACCAAGAAAAGGGGCTCTTTGAGTTTGCTCAGCCAACCCTAGCTGTTAAGAAAGGCGACCCAGCGCAAGTCGTCGTCAAGAGAAAAGGTGGCTCTAAAGGAAGTGCCAGTCTCAAATTGATCACAGAACCAGGAACAGGAGTTCATGGCAAGGTCTACAAAGATACCAACGTCACCCTTGAGTTCGCAGATGGAGAGACGGAAAAAACAGTCCAAGTTCCAACCCTTGATTTTGCAGGAAAAGCAACCGATGTCTATGACTTTAAGGTCAAATTGTTGCATCCGGATCAAGGAAGTCTGGTCGGCTTTATTCCAGAACTGACAGTCCAAGTGATGAACGAGGACCTGCTTCCAGAAAATCGCAAAGAAGTAGATGACCAAGATCCAAAACTGCATTACAGTGAGGGTTGGCAGCACGAGACAGACAATCCAAACTTCTCAAATGGCACAGAATCTTGGTCTAGCTTTAACCAAGTGACCGATGAAGAAGGCAAGAAACACATTGAAGTGACCATTACCTTTAAGGGCACCGGCGTGGAGGTCCGAGGAGTGGTTGATCCAAGTCATGGGCTCTACAGCGTCACCCTGGATGGAAAAGAAATGGCCTTCGAAGAAGGTCGGGGCCATGATTATGAGATCGAAGGCGATCATTATTTCAGTGGCTACGGAGATCAACGCAAGCTCGACCAGAGTTTGGTCAATCTACAAGGCCTAGCAAAAGGCTACCACCAGCTACGCCTGCATCTGGATCCAGCCCTCAATGATCCTCAGTCATCTAGAGCCATCCAGGTGGACCGATTTGTCCTCTCAGGGAAAGATAGTCAGCTGCTCAGTCAAGAAGAGCTGCAACAGATCATCAGAGAAGGAGTAGAAAAGATCAAGGCTACTTCTCTCGATCGCTTGAAAGCAGACCTCAAACCGACGGTTCAAGGACAATTGACGGACTTGACTCAGTTGTTGGATCAAGAGCGACCAGATTTGGTTGCTGCAGCTAATCAAGTCGAAGCCCTTGAAACCATCTTAGAAGATGCTCACAATTATGAACCCCTGACGCAGACACGGCCAGAAGAAGGTATTCGGGATTTGATTCTTGAAAAGCCAGAACTTCTCATCGAAGCGGAGGAGATTCCATTTGAGAGTCAAACACGTGAGAACAAGGACTTGGCCAAGGGCGAAAGCCGGATCCTTCAAGCAGGAAAGGTCGGACGCCGGTTGAAATTGATCGAGGTTCGACAAGAAGAAGGCAAAGAAATTCGGACAGAAGTCGATGCCTTTGTCGAAGTGGAGGCCCAGGACCAGATCACAGAAGTCGGAACGAAGGAAGCGGAAAAAAGTCCGTTGATAGCTGATATGCCGACTCCAACCACTCCTGTCACCCCAAGTAAGGTGCAACCAGAAGTTATGACTCTTTCTCAAGCTGAAGACAAAAAAGAAAAAGGAAGACCTGTTCTCTTGCAACCGAAAACCCCAGAAGCAGTTTCTGTTTCGACTTTAGACCATCCGGAAAAAGAAGGTGTTGAAAGTCCGTCTCTACAATCGGAAGGAAAACTTCCTCAAACCGGTACAAAAGAAAGTGGATTGTTTGCGGGTTAGCCTTCTTGGTCTAGGATTCTTGGGCGGAGGCGCGAAATTTGCTCGTCGCAAAGAGTAGCTCCTTCTTCGCATAAGAGGTTAGTTCTCACTAGCCTCTTTTGTTTTGCCTTCTTAAGAGATTCCTATTTCCATGGAGTCTTTGCTTTATTTACAGCCGTAAAAATTGTATAATAGTCAAATAAGGTCAATGATGAGAAGGAACACTCCAAGGCCATTATTTATGGGCCAAGAACAGAGCATCCATCTAGAAAAAAACAAGCCAGAAAGGAGCATCATGGCAAATAAGAACACATCTGATAGCATTGAAGCTTATATCAAGGCCTTGCTAGCTCAAGCTGGCATGGCAGAGCTCAAAAGAAGTGAGTTAGCCGATGTCTTTCAGGTCGTACCCAGTCAGATTAATTATGTTATCAAGACTCGCTTTACCGAGAGCCGAGGCTATATTGTAGAGAGCAAGCGCGGTGGTGGGGGCTATATCCGTATTGGCAAGGTCCAGTTTTCAGATCACCATCAGATGCTCCAAGACTTGGCAGCCAATATTGGAGAGACCATCAGCCAGCAGGTCTTCAATGATATCCTCCAGATGCTCTATGAAGAAAAATTATTGACAAAACGTGAGACTCAGCTCTTGCTTGCGACAACCTCCGATGAGGTCCTAGGTCGAGATTCTCTCATCCTACGAGCAACGATGTTGAAAAAAATCATTCAACAAGTAGATAGAAAAGGAAATACCGACTAGATGAACTATTCAACAGCACTGTTAGAAAGTATAGAAGCGGCCCAAATACTAGCAGGCCACTATCAGGGGCATACCTTAGATACTTGGCATCTCCTGACGGCTATGGCCAATAATCCCTATAGCGTGGCAGGTTCTGTACTTAACGATTATCCTATGCAGATCGATGAGTTTCAGGATGCAGCGGAGCATATTACAGGCCAAGCTTTTCAAAGCGACAATCGGTATGAAATCTTCCCATTTTCTTATCGGATGGAAGCCATTATGAAACACGCAAGAGAGATTGCCCAGGTCCTTCATGCCAAGACCTTGGGAACAGAGCATGTGCTCCTCTCTCTTCTAGCAGACCGTGGGACCTTGGCGAGCCAAGTCATGGAGTTTGCCGGCTTTGCCTTTACAGAGCAAGACAAGGGAGTTCCTATTGCTTCCCTTCGAAAGAATCTAGAAGACAAGGCAGGCTGGGACAAAAATGATATTAAAGCTATCCGGAATCTTTATCGGGCTCAAAACCCTAACCGCCAAACCATGGGGAATATGATGGGCATGCCCCCAAGTACAAGTGGAGGTCTTGAAGACTATACCCGTGATTTGACAGAAATGGCGCGTGCAGGTCAGCTCGAGCCTGTGATCGGCCGGGATGCAGAGATTTCACGCATGATCCAAATCCTCAGCCGCAAGACGAAGAACAATCCTGTATTGGTGGGAGAAGCAGGTGTCGGAAAGACTGCTCTTGCATTAGGTCTGGCCCAGCGTGTCGCTAGCGGCAATGTTCCAGCTGAAATCGCGCAAATGCGTGTCCTGGAGCTGGATCTCATGAATGTGGTGGCAGGGACGCGCTTCCGTGGGGACTTTGAAGAGCGGATGAACAATATTATCCAGGACATCGAAGAAGACGGTCACGTCATTCTCTTTATCGATGAACTGCATACCATTATGGGGTCAGGATCGGGCATTGATTCGACCTTAGACGCAGCCAATATTCTAAAACCAGCCCTGGCACGAGGAACCTTGCGTACAGTTGGGGCTACGACTCAAGATGAGTACCAAAAGCATATCGAAAAAGACGCGGCTCTCTCTCGTCGTTTTGCGAAAGTCACCATTGAAGAGCCAAGTGTGGCAGATAGCATCCAAATTCTCCAAGGCTTGAAAGAGACCTACCAGGACCACCATCATGTGACCATTACCGATGAAGCGATCGAAACAGCTGTCAAATATGCCCACCGCTATTTGACCAGCCGTCAATTGCCAGATTCAGCCATTGATCTCTTGGATGAAGCGGCAGCTACCGTACAAAACCGCGATTCCAACGGTCACGTAAAAGAAGAGTTGACCGCCTTGGACCGGGCCTTGATGGATGGCAAGTGGAAGAAAGCAGCCCAGCTCTTACAAGTAGAGGCTGCTCCCATTGTCTACAAAAAAGAGGTCACTGACCAAGATGTTTTGGTGACCTTGAGCCAATTATCGGGTATTCCAACTCAAAAACTGACCCAAACTGATGCCAAGAAGTACCTAAACTTAGAAACAGAATTGCACAAGCGCGTGATTGGTCAAGATCAAGCCGTTTCTAGTATCAGTCGGGCTATTCGTCGTAATCAATCGGGTATCCGTAGCAATAAACGTCCGATCGGTTCTTTCATGTTCCTAGGACCTACCGGTGTCGGAAAAACAGAGCTAGCCAAAGCTTTGGCAGAAGTTCTGTTTGATGATGAATCGGCCCTCATCCGTTTTGATATGAGTGAGTACATGGAAAAATTCGCGGCCAGCCGCCTCAACGGTGCCCCTCCAGGCTATGTGGGCTACGAAGAAGGAGGCGAGTTGACCGAAAAGGTCCGCAACAAACCTTATTCCGTTCTCTTATTTGATGAGGTGGAAAAAGCCCACCCAGATATTTTCAATGTCCTTTTGCAGGTCTTGGATGACGGAGTCTTAACCGATAGCAAAGGCCGGAAGATTGATTTCTCCAATACCATTATCATCATGACCTCAAATCTGGGAGCAACAGCCCTTCGGGATGATAAGACAGTTGGCTTTGGTGCCAAAGATATTCGCTTTGACCAGGCCAATATGGAAAAACGCATGTTTGAAGAGTTGAAGAAGACCTATCGTCCAGAGTTTATCAACCGGATTGATGAAAAGGTGGTCTTCCATAGCCTATCCAGCGAGGACATGCAGCAGGTGGTGAAAGTCATGGTCAAACCGCTCATCGCGACCTTGGCCGAACAAGGCATGACCCTCAAATTCCAGCCTTCAGCGCTCAAGTTGCTAGCAACCAAAGGCTACGATCCAGAAATGGGAGCTCGCCCACTGCGTCGTGTCTTGCAGACCGAAGTGGAAGATCAACTAGCAGAGCTATTGCTGAAAGGCCAAGCCCAAGAAGGACAAACGATCAAGGTTGGAACGACAGCCGGAACGATCAAGTTTGAGATTGTCTAGGAGGATGTCATGACGCTTCAGCGATTAACCCGTATTTCGCTTTTGGCGGCCCTTTGTGTCGCTCTACGTCAGGCTTTTGCCCCTTTCCCAAATGTCCAACCTATTTCTGCCATCTTTTTTCTCTTGGTGATATTTGAAGGGTATAGCTTTGCTTTTCTTGTGATGATGATCACCATGTTTGTCTCCGCCTTTTTCCTGGGGATGAGCCTGATTGTGTTCTTTCAGATTGTCTCCTTTGGCTGTTTGATGCTCATTTGGCGCATCAGTTACAAGTGGTTGCCCTTTGTCCTTCAGATCCTTTTTGTGGGCCTACTGTCCTTTGCTTATGGGGTCTTGATCGATAGTGTTTATGCCTTGATATACCATATTCCTTGGTGGACCTATGCTTTGGTCAATGGTTTTAGTTTTAACCTTGCCCATGCTCTGTCGACGATCATTTTCTATCCCATTATCTATCAAATCTTTAGGAGATTTTATGTTGAAAAAAACCATTTCTAGCTTGATGACCTTACTTGCAGCTCTTCTTTTAGCGAGTTGCGCTTCGTCTCATAGCACAAACCATCAAACAACAGCTTCTAGCACAGAAGTTGCCAAGAAAAACGAAATTTCGATTACGATTAGCGTGACGCCAGAAGGTCAAAAAGCGCAATCGAAAACCTTGAAAGTAGCAGAAGAGAGCAACCTCATGAAAGTGCTCAAAGCCAACTACAAGATTGAAGAAAAAAATGGCATGATCACCTCGATTGACGGTCACAGCCAAGACGAAGCCAAAGGCCTTTACTGGATGTACAAGATCAATGGCGAAATGGCTCCAAAAGGTGCTGCTGAAACCACCGTTAAAAAAGGGGATAAGATCGAATTCTATCAAGAAGTGTATAAATAATGAGTAGCCGGATTATGTCCGTCTTTTAGTATAGGAACTTACCTAAAACTTCTTTCTAATTAGAAAAATATTTGAGAAACTATTGACAGCCTCATATAACAGTGTTACAATAATATTACAAAATATTACAAATGTTACAAAAAAGAGGTTCTGTTATGAAAAACAAAAAAATCATTTCCCTAGCAGCGCTAGCTCTTACAGCTAGTCTTTTCCTAGGAGCATGTGGCGGGAATAAAGAAGAAAAAACTTCAGAAGCAAGCAGTTCAAAGACCAGTCAGGTTAAACAAACAAGTTCTTCTTCTAAGAAAAAAGTGATCACTAGTAAAGATCCAATTGCCTCTTCATCCTCTGATAGCAAATCAGAAGAAAGTCATACCGTTGGTAGCAGAAATAACCAAGCTGCAGCTAGTCAAACACCTGCTCCAGCTAAAGAAGCGACACCAGCAGCACCCGTAACAAAAGAAGTAGCCACTCCAGCAACACCAGCGAAAGCAAAATTGCCAAGTCTAGAAGACGGTCATGCCCATGCTAAGAAGCAAGCTTCTGCTACGGAGAATGCCCAATACAAGGGAGTCTATTCTGTGGCAGCAGGGGATTTCTCTGCAGCAGCTGGGAATTGGTCTGACAAACGCGACACTGGAGTCACTATTGGCCAAGGTGGTCAAGTGACCATCCAACTTCCTGGGGGCCAACCCGTAGCCTATGGTATCAGCGCTTATAACTATACCTTGGATGATGGTCATTACCATGCTAATCTCTCAGCAGGCGATGGGTCTGCGGCGACTCTAGATATCGTAGTTGGAAAAGATGGCTCTGTATCTAGTGTGACGGTTCTTAAAGACGGTGTTAGCCACTCCCTCACTCGTGAATAAAATTCGAAAGATCTGAAAGGATAAGCTTCTCTTTTCAGATCTTTTTTTGTTGATTTGAAGAAAAATATATTTTTTTATAAAAAACTACTGACAGATAGAAAATATAGTTTATAATAAAAATATAAAGGAAATCTATTTATAAAAAATTATAAAAAGGAGTTCATATGAAAAAAGAAAGAATTGCCCTGGTTTTTGGAACCTTTGCGCCTCTTCATCAAGGGCATATTGACCTGATCCAGCGGGCCAAGCGTCAGTGTGATCGCGTTCGTGTCATTGTATCTGGTTATGAAGGGGATCGTGGTGAAGAAGTGGGACTGACCTTACAAAAACGCTTCCGTTATATCCGTGAAGCCTTCTCAAATGATGAGTTGACCCAAGTCTATAAGTTAGATGAGACAGAACTTCCTCGTTATCCCTTGGGCTGGGAGCCTTGGTTACAGACAGCCCTAAACACCATCCAGTATCAAACAGAGACAGAAGAGTTGATCTTTTATGTAGGGGAGAAAGCCTACAAGGAAGAGTTGGAAGCTAGAGGGTTTGAAGTTCACTTAGAAGAGCGTCGCTTCGGGATCTCTGCTACCATGATCCGGGAAAATCCCAGCAAATACTGGAAATACATTGCCCAGCCCTTCCGTCGCCAGTTCACGAAAAAAGTCTTGATCATGGGGAGCGCCAGCAACGGGAAAACGACCCTTGCAAAGGACTTGGCTCGCTTTTACGATGCACCTGTTAGTCTTGAGTATGCCCGTGAATACCAGATCAAGAACAATGTGCGGGATGATGAACTCACGCCAAAAGATTACTATTACCTACTCTTAGGACAGTATGATCAAACCTCTAAGCTCATCGATAGTAGTGCCAATCGAGGCCTGGTCATCGCAGATACCAATTCCCTGGTGACCAAAGGTTACTACGACTACTACATGGAAGTCGAAGGCCAGGATACCAGTATGACCGACACCTTTGACAACCTCTTTGTCAGTATTCTCTCTAAAGAAAAATGGGATTTGATCCTCTTTGTTCAGCCGATCGGCTCTTATGTCAATGATGGTTTCCGAGACATGACCATGGCTGATGAAGAGATCCGCACCAGCTTTTCAAATTACCTAGACCAATTGCGCCAGCAATACCTAGGAAACATTCCGACTACTTTCCTCGCATCAGACTACCTCGGCAACTATGAAGAAGCCAAGAAGGTTATTGATGCCATCTACCAAGCCGACTAAGGAGCAGTTTATGAATCACCTAATGACCAATCTCACTAAAAAATTCACAACCTTTATCCAAGACTTTACAAATGTCCACCGAGAAGCGAAAAAGCAAGGCTTTGTCAATATTATGAAACTCCTCTGGTGGGATCAGAGTATTCAAATTCAAGGGATGTACTGGGTCTACACGCTCAATAGTCTAGTGGGCTGGTACCAATGGACCAAAGCCCTCAAGAAGGAGGTGGCCTAAATGACCAATCTCTTGATTCCAGCAGGAATGACGGAGAAAGAGTATTTTGAGACGGTCGCAAGTGAAGCAGACTTTCTCAAGTGGTACAAGGAACAAGACTTACCGACTTATGAAACCCCTAGTGTCACAGCGGACATGGTGGCCTACTGTTTTGTCGAAGGCCAGCTCAAGCTTTTAGCCATTCGCCGCAAGGCCCACCCATATCAACACCGCCTAGCCTTGGTGGGGGGCTTTGTGAACAAGGATGAAGATGCAACCCATGCTTGTATTCGAGAGGTCAAAGAAGAAGTCGGGCTCGATCTTCCAGTTAATAAGGTGGAGCAGCTCATGACGGTTTCCACCCCTGGGCGGGATCCCAGAGGCTGGGTCATTACCATCGCTCATCTGGTCTATCTGCCAGCAGAAGCAGTAAACATGGTCCAAGCAGGAGACGATGCCAAGGAAGTTGTTTTTCTCGATGTCGATTTCAAAAAGTCCCAGTGTTTGCTCGATGGAAAACCCTTAGTTGCTTCTGATTTTGCTTTTGACCACTATCAAATCATTCAAGAATCGATCAAGCGGATTCAGGGACGTCTCGACTGGAATCCAACCTTCCTCTATCTGTTAGAGGAGCCTTTCACCGTTTATGAAGCAACCGAATTGGTCAATCTGATCAATCCTGGACGTCCCATCGTTAGCAATAACTTCCTCGTGAAATTCGGAGAATTCGTGGAAGAAGTGGGTGTCAAGCGAGTACCTAAGAAAAAACCACGCAAGACCTATCGCCTGAAACAGTAGATCGAGCGGGGTTCATTCTACCAGCCCTCCCTTACTTATAGTAACGGAAGGGCTTTTTCTGATTTTTCCTGCTCCACTTGTGTGCAAAGTGGTATAATAAACATAATTGAGATCAAAAGAGACAAGACTATGGAAGAAAAAATAATTTTACCACAAAATACACGACTGATGGGGGCTCTGCTTGGTTTTATCGGAGGGGGCCTCGATGTTTTTTGCCACATGCACTACCGGAGTTTGGTCGCGACCCAAACGGGGAACCTCCTGCTTCTCATCGCTGATTGGCACGATCCCCGTGTCGAAAATACCATCATGCGTTTTTCATCTATTTTATTTTTCTCGATCGGCTTTGTGGTTGCCCTCCATATCAAAGAGTATCGCAAGACAGCCTTTTGGCGGACCAAGATGTTAATTCCTTTGTTTGTGGTGACACTCCTGATTCCCTTGGTGTCTGTCATACCACCTGTAGAAGTTCCCTTTATTGCTTTTGGGACAGGGATGATGATGTTGACCTTTACAGGGAGCCTCATCGAAAATCACCCTTATGTGATCTTTATGACTTCTGGAAATTACCGCAAGATGCTGACGGCCTTGTACCGAATCACTCGAGGAAAGGGAGATTTGGACGAGTATCGGCGTCAGGCCATGAACTACGGGATTGTCGTTGGAAGTTTTGTCGCGGGAGCGATTAGCGTGGCCATCCTCATGCATTTCATCCACCAATGGTCCATCTGGCTGATCACAGCCAACCTCTTTTTGATCATGACCTACTACACCGCCAGAGTTAAACAACTCGGCCTGCAAACAGATAATCTATAAAAACGAGGCTGGGACAAAAGTCCTAGCCTCTCAATTGTTTTTGGATTGTCGAGCAAGA
>JBKXCY010000002.1:13450-20566 GCA_046994005.1 Streptococcus sp. | reverse complement strand
AGGTGGGACGACGAAATCGAATTCTAACGAATTACCGATTTCTGTCCCACTCTCGCTTTTTGTGTTTCTATGCTTTTAATTGTAAGAGTTCTTCAATCTCAGCCAGAGTGCTAGCTTGCGAGATGGCGCCACGTAGTTTGGCTGCACCTGAGGTACCACGGAGGTAGTGAGGGGCGAGACCACGGAATTCACGAACGGCAATGTGCTCACCTTTGAGATCGATCAAGCGTTTCAAATGTTCGTAAGCAATCTTCATCTTGTCTTCAAAAGTCAAATCAGGCAGGATTTCTCCTGTTTCAAAGTAGTGGTTGATTTGGTTGAAGAGATAAGGATTCCCCATAGCAGCGCGACCAATCATGACCGCATCGGCACCGACTTCTTCGATCCGTTGTTTGGCATCTTGAACCGTACGGATATCTCCGTTTGCGATAAATGGAATTTTGGTCAGAGCTTGGGCAACCTTGTGAAGGGTTTCAAGGTCAGCGTGACCTGTATACATTTGTTCTCGGGTCCGTCCGTGCATGGCAAGGGCAGAGACACCCGCAGCTTCAGCAGCGAGGGCATTTTCAACTGCTAGGGAAGGGTCCGACCAACCCGTCCGCATTTTAACAGTGAGAGGAATATCAAGGACGGATTGAACCTTATTGATGATGGAGTAGATCTTGTCTGGGTCCTTGAGCCACATGGCACCAGCCTCGTTCTTGACGATTTTATTCACCGGGCAACCCATGTTGATATCGACGATATCGGTCTTGGTATTTTCTTGGATAAATTCAGCTGCGCGTGCGAGGCTATCTTCGTCACTTCCAAAGAGTTGGATCGATACAGGATTTTCTCCTTCATCGATATGGAGCATGTGAAGCGTCTTTTCATTGTTGTACTGGATTCCCTTGTCAGAGACCATTTCCATCACAACGAGTCCTGCTCCCAGTTCTTTGGCAATGGTCCGGAAAGCTGAGTTGGTCACTCCGGCCATTGGGGCTAGGACGGTACGGTTAGGGATTTCGACATCCCCGATCATAAATGGCGTATTAAGATTTGTCACGAATGAGTTCCTCCAAGTCATTTTCGTCAAAGTGGTAGTGTGTTTGGCAGAATTGGCAGGTAATCTCTGCACCGTGATCTTCATCTTTCATCTCTTTTAGATCACTAGCTGGCAGACTTGCTAAAGCGTTCAAGAAACGCTCACGGCTACAGTCGCACTGGAAGCGAAGTTCTTCTTCAGAGAGACGTTTGAAAGGTTCATCCCCATAGATAGCGGCAAGAAGAGCTTCAATATGGTCTTCAGATTCCAAAAGTGTGGAGATGGCAGGCATTTCTTGGATGCGTTTTTCAAAGCGCGCGATTTCTTCTTCCTTGGCATTTGGCAAAACCTGGAGCAAGAAACCACCAGCCACCTTGACCTTGTCTTCGTCATCCAACAGGACATTGAGTCCAACTGCAGAAGGTGTTTGTTGGCTTTCCGTCAGATAAAAGGCCAGGTCTTCTCCGATTTCACCGGTGACAAGAGGGGTCATGGAGTGATAAGGATTTCCCGTACCATAGTCAGTGATGACCAGGAATTCTCCGTTTCCGACAAATGGTCCCACCAGGACTTCACCAGTTGCCGTCTTCTTGATATCCACTCCAGGATTTTGCACGTAGCCCTTAACATTTCCCTTGGTATCTGCCACGGTGATGATGGCTCCGAGTGAGCTAGTCCCAAGGACCTTGACCGTAATTTTAGTATCTCCTTTCTCGTTTGCCGCCAAGATTTGACTGGCAATGAGGGTACGGCCAAGTGCGACCGTGGAGCTAGCTTGTGTGTGATGTTTTTCTTGGGCTGTTCGTACAGTTTCTGTACTGTCTAGTACATAGGCACGAAAAGCGCCACTTTCTGAGATAGTTTTAATAATTTTGTCCATAGCTTCTATTTTAGCATAAAAAAGGGAAAGAGGTGAAGGGAGTAACTTGATTTATTTAGACGGTGAAGGGATAAAATCTTTCAGGGGAGAGCTTCGCTTAGAAACTGAATAGAATAGGATCTGTTTTAGGAAGTAAAGAAGGCAAAAGACGAACAATCATTCTTTAACGTTTAAAATGACGATCAAAAGATGGATGTTCGGAAAATGAGAAGCGGATTTTAAGGGTAAAAAACCAAGTAAAGAAATAGCCGACCTTGAAAAAAACGAGGAAATTTCTTATAATAGAGTGTAAGACAAACTTGCAGGTGAGACTCCTGCCCCTAGTTTGAAGAAAGGCATAGATAGGGAACTATCTATGGTATATGAAAAAGAATTATGACATCAGTTGTTGTAGTAGGAACCCAATGGGGTGATGAAGGAAAAGGGAAGATTACAGACTTCCTATCAGCCAATGCAGAAGTCATTGCTCGCTATCAAGGTGGGGACAATGCCGGACACACCATCGTAATCGACGGCAAAAAGTTCAAGTTGCACTTGATTCCTTCTGGTATCTTCTTCCCTGAAAAGATCTCTGTCATCGGAAACGGCGTGGTGGTCAACCCTAAATCATTGGTCAAAGAGTTGGCTTATCTCCATGAAGAAGGAGTATCAACGGACAGCCTTCGCATCTCTGACCGTGCCCATGTCATCCTTCCTTACCATATCGAATTGGACCGTCTCCAAGAAGAGTCTAAAGGCGACAACAAAATCGGAACGACCATCAAAGGGATTGGACCAGCCTACATGGACAAGGCTGCGCGTGTGGGAATCCGGATTGCGGACCTTTTGGACCGCGACGTCTTTGCGGAACGTCTTCGCATCAACTTGGAAGAAAAGAACCGTCAA
This sequence comes from Streptococcus sp., assembly GCA_046994005.1. GTDB lineage: Bacteria > Bacillota > Bacilli > Lactobacillales > Streptococcaceae > Streptococcus. Next base: position 17,777 of record JBKXCY010000002.1, on the reverse strand, counting down.
TTTACCAAACTCTATGATGCAGAGGCTCTGTCATTTGACGATATCTTCGAAGAATACTATGAATATGGTCAACAAATCAAGCAATATGTAACCGATACTTCTGTCATCTTGAACGATGCTTTGGATAACGGCAAGCGCGTGCTCTTCGAAGGAGCCCAAGGGGTTATGCTGGATATCGACCAAGGAACTTATCCGTTTGTTACTTCATCAAACCCTGTTGCAGGTGGGGTGACCATCGGATCAGGTGTCGGCCCAAGCAAGATCGACAAGGTTGTCGGTGTATGTAAAGCCTACACTAGCCGTGTCGGTGATGGACCATTCCCAACAGAGCTGTTTGATGAAGTGGGCGAGCGCATCCGTGAAGTGGGGCATGAATACGGTACAACGACTGGCCGTCCGCGTCGGGTGGGCTGGTTTGACTCCGTTGTTATGCGCCACAGCCGTCGTGTTTCAGGAATTACTAACCTAAGCTTGAACTCGATCGACGTTCTATCAGGCTTGGATACAGTGAAAATCTGTGTGGCCTACGACTTAGATGGCGAACGCATTGATCACTATCCAGCCAGCTTGGAGCAACTCAAACGTTGCAAACCAATCTATGAAGAATTGCCAGGTTGGTCAGAAGACATCACCGGTGTGCGCCACTTGGATGAGCTTCCAGAAAATGCCCGCAACTATGTCCGCCGGATCGGTGAATTGGTTGGTGTGCGCATTTCAACCTTCTCAGTCGGACCAGATCGTGACCAAACCAATATCCTTGAAAGTGTCTGGTCAAGTAAATAATTTAAAAAAGAGAGTGAGACAGAAATCGGTCATTCGTTAGAATTCGATTTCATCGTCCCACCTCCGCACAGTTGAGTAGGGCTGTAAAAGCTGATGAAATCAGCGTAGTAGAGCCCACTCAACCACTGCGTCTTGCTCGATAATCCAAAGACAATTGAGAGGCTAGGACTTTTGTCCCAGCCTCTTTTTGAAAGCAGAAAGAGGAAAAAATGTATCAAACGATTTTATTTGACCTAGACGGCACCTTGACCAATTCAGAACTAGGGATTACCAACTCGGTGGCCTATGCCTTAGGAAAATATGGGATTCAAGTGCCAGACAAGAAAGCATTGAGAGTTTTCATCGGTCCGCCCTTGCAGGAGTCTTTTGAGCGCTTTTATGGATTTTCTAAGGAAGAATGTTTAAAGGCCATTGACTACTATCATGAGTATTTTTCCGAAAAAGACCTTTATGAAAATGAGGTCTATCTAGGCGTTCCTGACTTGCTGGCTTCTCTCAAGCAGGCTGGCAAACAGTTGATTGTAGCTACGTCAAAGCCTGAAGAATTTTCCATTCAAATTCTCAAACACTTTGGTTTGTATGATTATTTTGACTTTGTCGCTGGTGCGACCATGGATAGAAAACGTAGTAAAAAAAGCGATGTTATCCAGTATGCCTTGGAGCAAAATGGGATTACAGATTTGGCGCATACCATCATGATTGGAGACAGGGAGCACGATGTGCTTGGCGCTCAAGCGCAAAAGCTTGATTCTATCGGTGTCCTTTATGGCTTTGGAAGCAGGGAAGAATTGGAAGAAGCCGGCGCCACCTATATTGCTCAAGAAGTTGGCGAAATTGCAGCTTTTATAGGATAACCTTTTCCAAAATATTAAAAGTTGGAACTTTTCTAATCTGCTGAATATTGCTTTATTTAATATTTCTATCGGTGTATACTTACTGTAGGTTAAGTCACACAGATTAAGAGGTGATAATATGAATTTGTCACGATATATATTAAAATATAGTACTGATGATGGTACGTTGTATTTTAATACTAAAACCAATCATTCATTTTTTCTTACGAATGAATTGAATAGAGTAGTCGACAGCAATGATGTGATTAGGAAAGAGTTTCATGCTTATCTTGATAAAAATAAATATTTAAGTGAGGGTGAGTATGAGGTCGAAAAGTATCTATCTAAAATAAGCGATACAGATGCTGAATTATTGGAACTAACAATTTTGACACATGGAGATTGTAATTTTCGGTGAAGGTTAAAGTGAATAACAAATTCGATGACAAAATGAATGCTAAACCTAGAGTATTTAACTATAATTGTGATTGTAAATAATCACGATTTTAAATAAATTAGAGAAGAGGGTTGTGCTAGCCCTCTATTTTGATGGATGATAATTATGAGAAATATTTATAAGTACATTGATAAGAAGTATCTTTTTCCTATTTTTTTAGGGCGTATTGTGAATAGTGGTTTGGTGTTGGCGCAACCTCTGATTTTAACGAAGGCCTTGAAGTTAGATCAAGACGGCCTTTCTTATGGAAAAATTCTCAATTTTGTTTTATTTGGTTTGTCTGTCTATCTTGTTATTTATAGTCTGATGCTGTTTTCAAACCATTCGCACAATATATTCCGAAGAGAAATCAACAAAAGTGTCCGTGCCCTTTTATTTAAGAAAGTCATATTGAATCCTAAATTTTCCAATGATGAAAAAGTTAGTCTGCTAACTCAAGATATGGAATATGTGGGCGATAATTATTTGGAAAATATAAATGTTATGGTGAGTTGGGGATTTGTCGCCCTTGTTACAGCCATTTATATTGTTTCACAAAATTTTCTCTTAGGACTTATTTTTGTCATTTTTACGATTATGAGACCTATTCCTCAGTTCATCATGAATCGTCGTTTACAAGATTCGGGAGACAGCTGGTCCAAGCTTAGAACGAAATTACATGGGCTTGTCTCGGATAGTATGCAAGGCAGCCAAACCTTACGGATTAATCAGGCCATGAGGCTGAATGAAGAGCGCGTGAATGATTTAAACGGAGAATATCAAAAAGCCATCCAAAGATTTTGTTTCACACATAATATTATTTTTTTCTTTAATGGATTTATGGTCTTTTTTAGTCAGGTTGTTCCTCTTGCTTTAGGCTTTTATTTGAGTTTACAGGGAAATTCTATTTCTATTACAAGCCTCATCTCTATGTATGTTGCTGCGGGGATGCTGGTAGAACCGATCCAAACTCTGATGTACAGTGCAGCCAATCTCCAAGGTGCCTTGCCGACTGCGAACCGCCTGTTTAAGATTATCGAGGAAGAACCTGATTTCGAAGAGACAAAGGATCAATTTGTTGAAAATCTCGAATCGTTGCGCTTAAATCATATTTCAAAAAGTTTTGCTGAACGTCAGCTTTTTTCTGATTTGACGGCGATGATTTCAGTAGGTCAGAAGGTCTTAATCAAAGGACCGAGCGGGTCTGGAAAGACGACTCTTTTTCGCTTGATTTTAGGAGAAGAAGTATGTGATGAGGGTGACATTTTCGTTCAGTATGATGGAAATCAAATAACGAGTCATTTCCAAGGGAATATCGGTTTAATTAGCCAGCATCCCTTCCTGTTTAACGATACTATCCGCTATAATCTAACTTTTGGTCAGCCTTTTCAGGACCATGAATTATTGGAGGTATTGGACCGAGTTGGCTTAATAGATGAATTTCAGGATATTTTGAATGTAGAAATTCATAATAATGGTGAAAACATTTCAGGAGGTCAGCGTGTCAGATTAGAGTTGGCTCGTTTTCTCTTACGCGAGAAGGATATTTTATTAGCGGACGAAGTGACATCAGCTTTGGACGAAAAAAATAGTCGTCTGGTTAGAGACCTAATCTTTTCTTTGCCGATCACGGTACTAGAAATAGCCCATCATATTGATGAAGAAGAGCGCTATGACCAAATCCTTGAGTTACGTAAAGGATGAGCGATGCCACAATAGTTGGTTCTGCGACAAAGCGGATAGTAGTAAGCCAGCAATTTGTCAGATATTTTTGAGATTCTAAGTGGTGATATTTCCAAAATCATCAATACTCAGAGAACTTAAGCTTTATTTAAGATAGGCCAGCTATACTAGAAGCATAAACAAAGACCTCCTAACTTTGTTTAAACCTCCTAAACTTTTTCATAATAATCTCCCATAAGAGTCGCCCAATCGGCGGCTTTTTTTGTGAGTCGTAAGCTGCCTATGGTATAATGAACAAAGAAACTAAAAGGAAGAAGGAAGAGATGGACTACACGATAGAGGAAAAAGCGATGTTTATGAGGGAAGCCCTGAAGGAGGCGGAGATTGCCCTCGCCAATGATGAAATACCGATTGGCTGTGTCTTGGTCAAGGATGGTCAGATTATCGGGCGTGGACATAATGCGCGTGAGGAGCTGCAGCGGGCGGTCATGCATGCGGAAATCATGGCGATCGAGGAGGCCAATCAGCGTGAAAATAGCTGGCGCCTGCTGGATACGACGCTTTTTGTCACGATTGAGCCCTGTGTCATGTG
>JBKXCY010000002.1:0-13350 GCA_046994005.1 Streptococcus sp. | reverse complement strand
GGAGCAACAGTTCTGCGTGAAGCGGGTCAGGGGAGGAATCCAGCAGCCCTAAGCGAGGTGAACTGTGTGCTCTTTTTCTATAGCTCTTAGTGAGGTAAGCCTGTAAGGCGTAACCGAACTTAGAGATATTGATCCTGAGGAGCAAAGCGACGTGAGGGCTATAGCGTAAAATGAAATTAGCCTGCAAGGCGTAGATGAATCCTAGAGCAATGGATGCAGTTTTTCCCGTTAGGGAAAAAGCTGTAAACCGATAAAAGCTCTTAACGAATCAAGCCTGAAAGTCGCAGATGAGTTTAGAGATATTGATCCTGAGGAGCGAAGCGACGTGAGGGCTATCCTCACCAGAGTCATGTAGAAATGACTTTCATATTCAAAGAATAAAAGAGAAAAAATAGAGTTTCGTGAGAAGCTTCTTTTTTTGATTTTCTAGCCAAAAATAGTGCAAATATGCAAACGATTGCTATTGCGTCATTGCTTGATTTGTGAAAATAAAAAATTTAGAAAATGAAAACGTTTTATAGATTGGTTTCTCTTGATTAAATCCGTGTAAAGCGATATCATAGAGAAGAACAAAATTTGGAGGAATAACATGTCTCATATTAAATTTGACTACTCAAAAGTTTTGGGTAAATTTGTTGCCCCACATGAAGTGGAATACATGCAACCACAAGTGACTGCAGCTGATGAATTGATCCGTAAAGGAACAGGTGCTGGTAGTGACTTCCTAGGTTGGTTGGACCTTCCTGAAAATTATGACCGCGAAGAATTTGACCGCATCTTGAAAGCTGCTGAACAAATCAAATCAGACAGCGATGTTTTGGTCGTGATCGGTATCGGTGGGTCATACCTTGGAGCCAAAGCAGCTATTGACTTCTTGAACCACCACTTTGCAAACTTGCAAACAAAAGAAGAACGCAAAGCTCCACAAATCCTTTATGCTGGAAACTCAATCTCATCTACTTACCTTGCTGACTTGGTAGAGTACGTAGCAGACAAAGACTTCTCAGTAAACGTGATTTCTAAATCAGGTACAACAACTGAACCAGCCATCGCTTTCCGTGTCTTCAAAGAACTCTTGGTGAAGAAATACGGTCAAGAAGAAGCCAATAAACGGATCTACGCGACAACTGACCGTGCCAAAGGTGCTGTAAAAGTAGAAGCAGATGCCAATGGTTGGGAAACATTTGTTGTTCCAGATGATATCGGTGGACGCTTCTCAGTCTTGACACCAGTTGGATTGCTTCCAATCGCTGCATCAGGTGCAGACATCAAAGCCCTTATGGAAGGTGCGAATGCAGCCCGTAAAGACTACACTTCAGACAAACTTTCTGAAAACGAAGCTTACCAATACGCAGCAGTTCGTAACATCCTTTACCGTAAAGGATATGCTACTGAAATCTTGGTAAACTACGAGCCATCACTTCAATACTTCTCAGAATGGTGGAAACAATTGGCTGGTGAGTCAGAAGGAAAAGACCAAAAAGGTATTTACCCAACTTCAGCTAACTTCTCAACAGACTTGCACTCATTGGGTCAGTTTATCCAAGAAGGAACTCGTATCATGTTTGAAACAGTTGTCCGTGTGGACAAACCACGTAAGAACGTGATCATCCCTACATTGGAAGAAGACCTTGATGGACTTGGTTACCTTCAAGGAAAAGACGTTGACTTCGTAAACAAAAAAGCAACTGACGGTGTTCTTCTTGCCCACACTGACGGTGACGTACCAAACATGTACGTGACTCTTCCTGAGCAAGATGCCTTCACTCTTGGTTATGCCATCTACTTCTTCGAATTGGCTATCGCCCTTTCAGGTTACTTGAATGCGATCAACCCATTTGACCAACCAGGTGTTGAAGCCTACAAGAAAAATATGTTTGCCCTTCTTGGTAAACCAGGATTTGAAGAACTTGGAGCAGAACTCAACGCTCGTCTTTAATCAATAGACAAAACGATCTCGCAAGAGGTCGTTTTTTGTGTCTATTTCCCCATTTAGTGATGAATTGGCGCCTTCAGGTGATTTATGATATAGTAGAAGGAGCATTTTTATACTTTGTTCATCAAATGATTTTCACTCACTATGATCATCAAATGAGACAAAGAGAATCAAAAAGGAGAGAGTATGACAAGAGAAGATAAACAGTCTTTTGCAGTGCCGGAAGAGCCACAGATGCAAGAGACACCACAAGGAGAAGGACAGGTGAGAGGAGTTCAAACGCAGGGCCCTGCTTATCCATTTGAAGAGACAAATCCACAAATGCTTCCGCCTCAGTGGTCCTATCCAACTAAGCCAAAACACAAGTGGAAAAAATTAGTACTATTTTCACTTTTAGCGCTTGTGATTAGTGGGCTTTTCGGTGGTGTGAGCGGATATATTTGGGGACAATCCTCTCAAACAAGTAAGGAGTCGCAACGATTTAAACGTTTAGAACGTGCAAAGACCGAAGCAAATGAAACAACAGCAGGTTTTGTAACGGATAAAGAAAAGGTCATTTTCACATGGACTTTCAAGGATCTTGGCTTGTTGAGTTACACCAATCGGGAAGGTTATGGTTTGACAGCAGATCAGATCGTGGAAGTCTATGGGTTAGCATCCAGTGTTGAATATAAAAAGAATGCAATGGAGCTTACTTGGAATGACTCAAAGGCTTCTGAACATCAGAATTTAAGAATGAGATTTGACGAAGTCGATGGCAATTATTATTTAAAAAGTGTGTCCGTGACGGAATTAGATGAATTGTATGAGCATAAAAATCCAGAGGATGATGATGATAGCGATGATGCCTCGAGCAATCGCGCCTTGACTAAAAAGGAATTTCGAAGTCTGAAAAAAGGAAACAAGCAGACAGGGCAAGGTGGGACAAGCTTATCTGAGTTTTTGAAAAAACATCGAAAAACCGTAGAAATTGGGACAGAGCGCAAAATAACTGCCAATGGGGAAACATTTAAGTCTACACGTGTAGTGGCTACAGTACTTTGTGAGGTTGATGGGGATTTTAAAGTTTTGAAATTTTTAGCACAGCCTGATGGAGAATTTCGCTATATTGGTGCGGAACTAAATTAAGAGGAGGATAGAAGAGAGATGAGTATAAATCAAACACAGGTACCCTTTGGTGTACCAGTAAATCCTGGCCCTCAAAAAAGCGGAAAGGGCTTGTTCATTGGATGTGTGATTGGGTCAATTGTTTTAGGATTAGTGATTGGTCTTATTATTGGCCATTCTTTTGGTGTGAATACCGTAACCAAGAAAGCTTATCCCCGTTTACATACCACTGCAGATACGACAGTCTCAAAACGTGATATATCTGCTCGCTATATAGACCCAAAAGAGACAGCATTTGATTGGGATATTTCAGATCTCGGAGACTTGAAATTTGCTACCTACGATGACAAAGGGGATGCGATGTCTATGGAAGAGGTCGTGAAGAAGCATGGGAAAGCTTTAAAAGGCACATTTAATGGGACAACTGTTGAGTTAGAATGGGGCGAACTCGAAAGGGACGATGTAGATGAAGAAAGCACAGATTATAAGACTGCTAGCGAGATGAATCTGACCTTTATGAAAATAGACGGTCATTATTATCTACGCAACCTGTATTTCTCAGAAGATTATGACACAGCGGATGCCAATCCAATGGCGACCGATGATTATGATAAATTCAAGGTGGGGGATCCCAAAACAGGGAAGGATGGAGTATCTTATAAAGAAGTGCTTAGTAGCAATACCCCATCCTCTATTTCGATAAGAGCTGATCAGGACTATAAAACTAAGGCCATTACGAATGAAATGGAAATCCGTTTTAAGTCATCTGGTTCAGATGAAGATGAATACAAATTAAAATTTATCCAGCAAGCAGATGGGGATTATCGTTTGGCTTTAAAAGGAGATGAAGATTAGGAAGGAAATCGGTCTTCAAAAGGAAGAGTCCATATATTCTCGTTTGTATCCGAACGACTTCGCAAGAGGTCGTTTTTTTACTTGTAAAATAATTTCGCAAACTTTCCCCTTAGATACAATTATAAAAACACTAATTAGTTATTATTCTTAATCATTTGCTAATCTCATTTCTAAAATACTGATGATACAGGGGTTCTAGCTAGACAATGGCTATAGACACGGATTTTATACTCAAATCCTTTAATATAAAAAGTTATTTGAATATAAAAGTTGTCATTTGTTGTTTCATATTATAAAATATAAAACGAATGAAAATATTTGAAAAAGGAATGAAAATTATGAAAAAGAACTTGGCTAAATTCTTGTTACTTTCATCTATGCTTGGTGGAATGGCTATTGCCCACCCAGTATCTGCGAATACAAAAGCTGCGGTTTATGAGTACAAAAATGGTCAGCTAGACCTTGTTCAAAAACCAACATATGAAGGTTTCGAATCGAATCAGCTTTCTTTGAAATTGAAAACAGGTCGTGTCGATGTAGTGGGAGCGCGTGAAGGCAAGAAAGAAAGTGCGCATGATGCTGGTGCCTACCAATTTGCATTGATCTACAAATCTGAAGGTGGCGAAGAGGAAACAGTTGCTACAGGGCAAAATACAGCAGATGGGACCATCGCATTTGATGATGTGGATCTCTCTGGACTAAATTCGGGAACTGTTAAACTCTACATTCGTCAAACTACCAAAGATGATGGCCGCTTTAAACAGTTGGATAATGGCGAAGGGGAAGTAACAGTGTCCCTTGCTTACGATGGGTCAGGACGCTTGATGGTTGATTCACTTGAAAGTTCAAACCCAATTTATCGTAATTTCATTGCAGGCTATAACGGTTCTGAGACAGGAGGATCCACTTCACCAAGTACAACAAGCCCATCTTCAAGCTCAAGTAGCTCATCTTCTAGTTCAAGTAGCTCAAGTAGTTCGTCTTCAAGCTCAAGTAGCTCATCGAGCTCATCTTCAAGCAGCTCATCTTCAAGTTCCTCAAGTTCAACTTCTTCATCGAGCTCAAGCTCTTCTTCTAGTTCTTCCTCAAATTCAAGCGACTCAAGCAAATCTGTAGTTGGCCGTTTATTGCCAAAAACAGGTCAAGAAACAGGTGTCGTTTTGGCAACATTGGGCTTGCTCTCACTTGCAGGAATTGCTATTGTCTCCCTTCGCAAGAAATTTTAAGATAAGCATCTAAAAGGTCGGATATCCCTCCGATCTTTTTTAGTCTATCCAGACAGGATTTGGTCCTTGCTTGGTTTTATGTTATAGTAGAAGAGAAGAATAAAAAGGAGAATTCGAAATGTCCGAGAAAGATCAAGAACAATTTATGAAACAGACGCCCTTAGAGGGTGCGCCTCAATTTGATGTGGCTGCGCCAGCCTTTGTCCCAAAAGAAGAAGCCGAAGACTTGGTCGTTCCAGAAGTTAGTGGCCTTTCAGTGACGGAGACGGAAGCAATGAAAGAAGAAGCAGACGAGCCAGCTGTTTCAGGAACAGTGGAGCCTCCAAAGGTGGATGAAGCAACTGTTGGAGAACATCCGGATGTAGTTGCTGCTCCCCAACCGACCCCTCCATTCCAGCCTGCGCCTCAAACTCCTCAAAACATGGCAGCTGAACCAGTTGGTCCACAAACAGTGTCTGTTTCTGAGGCACCTATTCCACAAGCTCCTCTTTCTCCTGTTGGAAGACCGATGGATACTGCAGACAAGAAGGCGATTCGTTTTGCCCTTGGGATTTTAGTTGGGCTTCTTATCGGTGGAGTCAGTGGCTATTTGATTGGTCATGCCAGCCCTAGCACGTCACCATCTAGAAAGCACACTTCTTGGTCAGGCAACCAGTCTGGTTCTTCATCCAATATTGATTTGGACCAGTTGACCGCAGAAGATGCGGAAGCCGATTTTAGCTGGGAGCAGTCTGATATCGAGCAACTTCAATTTTTGACTGGAAAGGATGATGGGGAGAATCCTGAGGAAATGATTGAAGCTTATGGGAAAGCTAGCTCCGTTCAATTTGAAAGTGGAGAATTGAAATTATTCTGGGATGATAACTCTTATAATAAAGAGGTCAAAGCGACCTACTCTAAGAAAGGTAAAGAATTTCAGCTTGTCAAATTTGAATTTAATCAATTTGGGAAAAATCTTACAGTTGAGGATAACTTCGCAGATGGGTTCAAGGTTGGAGATAGTGAGACCGGTGCTGGAGGGACCTCTTACAAAGAGCTTTTAAAAAAATACGGTGATGCAGTCAATCTGACGGTGAGTTCATCTGATGATTCAGACAAGATAGAATTGGTCATGGACTTCCAAAAGAAAAACGGGGACTATGTAGATTTGACCTTTATTCGCCAAGAAAATGGAGATTTCCTCTTGAGTAGTAAAGACAGCTACTAAATCAATGAATAAAAGAAAGAGGCAAGCGCCTCTTTTTTGGGATAAGACGAGACAAATACGCTAATTTTCTATACAATAGAAAGAGTTTGAATAGAAAGAGCATTAAGGATGGAAGAAATGAAACAGTGGATAGAACATCATAAGCGGATCCTCCAAAAAGCTGCAGGGGCTTTGCTAGCTTTTGTCGTTGGGACTTGCTTGGTGTTTATGATTCATCCGGTTAAAACCTTACCAAAAGACCGTTTGCTGAGCCTATCTCGAATGCAAGAAGCTAGCCAACAATTTGTTGCTCCTTCTTCAAAAGAGCCGGCTCTAGAAGACTTGTTGTCATTAGAGCTTGCAAGGGGAGAAGGAAAGGTACAAAAGAGTTGGGTGACTTTGTCTGCATTCGTCAAAAAAATTGGAAAAGCAGCGAACTTTACACAAGAAGATACGAGTTTTGGAGCACAAGTCCAGTTAGGATATGGGGCTTCTGTGAAGGGGCTCTATCCTTATACTATAGAATTTCAAAAGCAGGATGATGATTTTTATTTGAGCTCGATTCAAGGATTTGCGCCAAAATCGTCTCACTATCAGAGCAAAAAGAATTTAAAATTAGCAGATTTTACAGGCTATAAGCCTTTGGATGGAAAAATGGAAAAGGGAACGGCAGTAGAAGAAGTCTTGAAAAAATCAGGTCTTCCCAATTCTCTTAGTTTGACCTCTGTAAAGGACAAGCAAGTATTAGCCTTGTCTTATCAGGTGACAGATGGATTGGTCTCTTTGACCTTTGAACGCGACCAGACTGGTCAGTATCGTTTGACGAAGAAGGGGTGAAGCAAATGATCGAGTGGATGAAAAAGAATCGAAAAGACCTCTTGCTGCCGTTTTTATGTTTTGTTTTAGGGTTGTTACTTGCGATTGCAAGCATCCAGGTGCAAGAGCAGGGAACCGATACCAAGGAGGATCAAACGCTTTCCCGTTTTCAGCCAAAGGATTACAAGAATTTGGTCAGCAACGATCAAGAAATCAAGCAGTTTCAATGGACCATCGAAGCTGTGGCGAATTTGAAAGTCCGTCTTAAGCAGAGTCAGCAACTAGGAACCCGCTTGGAAACAGTTGTGACTGAATGGGGAAAAGCACAAAAAGTTCGCTACACAAAGACAGCTCAAGGGGAACAAACCGTTCTTGTCTTGACTTATGCAGCTAAGCAAACCGATCAGGGGAAGAAAAATGTGAACTTGTGGTTTGAAGAAGAGAAAGACCAGGGGTATCGCTTGACGATGGTAGATGCGACGAATTTGTTGGACGCAAAAGAGAAGACAAGCAGTGAGAAAGAAATCACTACTGAAAAAGAGCACAAAGGTGCAGAATTCGCCCAGCTTATTAAGAAACTAGGAAATCCTCAACGCTTAATCTGGGGGGAAGTGTCAGATGGCGGAATGGGGTATCGCGTGACTTATCAGCTACCAGGTCGACCAGAAGTGGTGATGGAATTCAAGAAAAAAGGCAAGAAATTAGTGTTGGTATAAGAAGGGAGATTTCATTGGACGATCAACGGACAGACATCAAGGCAGCTTCCTCTCACCAGGGTGGGAGTCGCTTGATTTCAGAAGCCGATCTGGCTTCAATAGGGATGGACAATCATCAGGATACTAGAAGCCATTCAGATACGATGGAGTCTTCCCCTTCTTCCTCAAAAGAGGGGATTGGTTCGCTTTTGCGATTTTTTGGGTGGTTCGCCTTGTTTATGGCTTTTGTGTTTGTGCTTCAAAACGAAGTTAATAAAAACTCTTCTTCATCTTCTTCGAGTGAGGGGATCAATGGTTTATCACGTGACGGTATCAGAACGGAATATCTGACCAGTGAAAATAGTTCTTATATCGCCTCAGCTAATGAATTTCAATTTCAGCCAACCTATGAAAAGGCCATGTCTCTCATTCCTGATTTTGCAGTGGAAGAAAAAAAGACCTCTTTTGGGACGGTAGACCCACAAGATGTCGTTGCAGCATTAGGTAAAGCAAGGAGTGGGGAAGCAAAGTATAGTGATAGCAGTTCCAGTCCCTTTTTGCTGACCTTAGATTACCAATCAAAGGATGCAGATGGGAAGATTCTTCTTGAAAAAACAGGTGCCTTTTACAGGATCTCTTTTTTAAGTTTGAAACACTTAAAAAGTGACCGATTTGCGAATAAGAACGGGAGCTTGACGAAGGACGATTTTACCACTATCAAGGTCGGAATGCCTTATTTAGACCTACTCAATACGGTAGGGATTCCAGATGAAATAGATGTGTCTGGACTTCTAGGTTACGGGGAAGCACCTTCCTTTACCTATCGATTATCGGATTCTCAAACGGTTCAAATCCATTTTGATAGCCGGCAAACCATCAAGGATATCAAATCGAAAGAGGAAGCGACCACACCAGCTTCTTCTACATCTACAGCACAGTAAAAAAGTCAGCCCGAAGCATTTTAAATAAAAGGAGAGGACAATGGGGAATAAAGACTGGTCGCATCTACGAAGTGAGCACCAGAATCGGTTTTCGAAAGGCCAGCCGAAAGAAGCACCCTTAGAAAAGGGAAGTCCTGAGAAGCTAGAAGATACGCTCGCAAAAGAGCCAGAAGTGGTAGAAGTCCCTGCTTTTCAGGAAGAGGTGAAACAAGAAGAGGAACCAAAAGACGAACCAGCGATTGGTGTGAAGGAGGATTCGTATGATCCAAAGGAAGCGTCACTTGCTACACCTGAAGAAGAATCAGCTCAGATCGTTCTTGCTACACCACTAACAGAAGAAGCAAGGTCAGAAACACCAGCACAAGATACAATAGGGCAGTCTCCCTCAGCCGAGAAAAAAGTAGAGCACCAGGGTGGGAGCCGCTTGATTTCAGAAGCTGACCTGGCTTCAATAGGGGGAGGCGGGCATTCAGAACCAAGACAACCTGTACTAGACTCCCAATCGGATAGGACGAAAACCTACTCTCCTTCCTCTAAGAGTGAAGGGTCTTCGCTGGCAGCCTTTTTTGGTTTATTGGCCATGCTGGGATTATTTGCCTATCTGGCTTCAGGAGGTATCCATAGCGAGGAACATCCTTCTTCTACTACTAGTGAATACGGAAGCACTGGCCTGTCTTATGGGACCAGAAAGGAAACCTTGAAGAGTGGTACGAGTACCCTGATTGCTCCGGAGGGGGAATTTCAGTTTCAAGTGACCTATGAGAAGGCCATTTCCCTGATTCCTGGTTTAAGTGAGGGGGATCAAGGACGTTACTCTTCAACTTCTCTGTCTCCACAGGATGTGGTAGCTGTACTGGGGAAGGCTAGTAGTGGGGAAGAAACCTACCAAGAAGGTGGTGTCAGTCCTTTTATGACGCAATTGGATTATGGATCTGAAGGGTCCCCTTCTTCCGTAACCGTTTTACTTTCAAAAATTGGTGTTGACCGTTTATCTTCTCTTGATTTTGAAAACTTAAACAGTGACCGATTGGCCAATAAAAACGGCAGTTTGAACAAAGAAGATTTTGCGAATATTACAGTCGGAACCAGCTATACAGATCTTGTGAATACAGTAGGAATTCCTAGCAGTGTTTCTTGGACGAGTATGATGAGTTCAGAGTCCTTCTTAACCTTTTACTATAAACTTTCTGATTCGCACTCAGTCATTATTCACTTTGGAAGCAATCGCACCATCAGTGAAATGACAGGCATGGAGGATTCGGCTACAAGCACGTCGCCTTAGGTGTTCATCTCACTAGGATTGTGGTATAATATGGATACCTTTAATTGAAATGAATGGAGAATCTCATGACTGCACAAAAAATGTCTGCTCAAGAAATTATCGCTTTTATTGGAAATGCAGAGAAGAAAACAAATGTGAAAGTAACCTTTGAAGGGGAATTGGCAACAGCTGTTCCTGCTTCTGTTACGAAACTTGGCAATGTGTTGTTCGGTGACTGGAAAGATATCGAGCCCCTTCTTGCCAACTTGACAGAGAACAAGGATTATGTGGTGGAACAAGATGGCCGTAATTCAGCTGTTCCCTTGCTTGATAAGCGCTATCTAAATGCGCGTATCGAACCAGGTGCTATTATCCGCGACCAAGTGACCATCGAAGACAATGCTGTCGTGATGATGGGGGCTGTCATTAATATTGGTGCTGAAATCGGTGCAGGAACCATGATTGATATGGGGGCTATCCTTGGTGGCCGTGCAACAGTTGGTAAAAACAGCCACATCGGTGCAGGTGCCGTTCTTGCGGGTGTCATTGAGCCAGCTTCTGCTGAGCCTGTTCGGATCGGTGACAATGTCTTGGTCGGTGCCAATGCAGTTGTGATTGAAGGGGTTCAAGTCGGAAACGGTTCTGTCGTTGCCGCTGGAGCGATCGTTACTCAAGATGTTCCTGAAAATGTGGTTGTAGCTGGTGTTCCAGCTCGCATCATCAAGGAAATTGATGAAAAAACACAACAAAAAACAGCACTCGAAGACGCCTTGCGTAATTTGTAAGATATGAAATGGTAGAGGCCGCAAGGCCTCTATTCTAATAGAAAGAAGACGACGATGACATTGGATTTGATCAAAATCAGACGGGATTTGCACCAAATCCCTGAAATTGGATTAGAAGAATTTGAAACCCAAGCTTACCTCTTAGAGCGAATCGCAGAGATCACAGAAGGCAAAGACTTTGTTGAGCAACGGACCTGGCGGACAGGGATCCTGGTGTATCTCCATGGGTCTGCACCTGAAAAAACCATTGGTTGGCGGACGGATATCGATGGCTTACCGATTGTGGAACAAACGGGCCTTGATTTTGCCTCCAAGCACGAAGGACGGATGCATGCTTGTGGTCATGATATGCACATGACGACAGCCCTTGGACTTTTGGATCAATTGGTTCAAGTGCAACCCAAAAATAACCTGCTCTTTCTTTTCCAACCAGCTGAAGAAAATGAAGCAGGTGGGATGCTCATGTACAAGGACAATGCTTTTGGCGATTGGCTTCCTGATGAATTTTATGGTCTGCATGTACGCCCCGATTTGAAGGTGGGGGACATTGCGACCAATACCGGTACCCTTTTTGCAGGGACCTGTGAAGTCAAGATCACCTTTACAGGAAAGGGAGGGCATGCTGCCTTTCCACATGAGGCCAATGATGCTCTTGTAGCAGCCTCTTACTTCATTACCCAAGTCCAATCGGTCGTGAGTCGAAATGTCGATCCGATTGAAGGGGCAGTGGTCACTTTTGGTTCCATGCATGCAGGAACCACCAATAATGTGATTGCTGAGACCGCCTTCCTTCATGGGACCATTCGGACCTTGACCATGGAGATGAACCTTTTGACTCAAAAACGGGTCAAAACGATTGCGGAAGGAGTTGCAGCAGCCTTTGATGTGAAATTGGACCTGGAACTCAAGCAAGGAGGTTACCTGCCTGTGGAAAACCAACCAGAATTGGCTAAAGAACTCATGGACTTTTTCACAGCTGAGGAAGACGTAAACCTGATTGATATCCTGCCAGCGATGACAGGAGAAGACTTTGGCTTTCTCTTGAGCAAGGTCCCTGGTGTCATGTTCTGGTTGGGGATTGATACCCCTTATGCCCTGCACCATCCGAAGATGAGTCCAAATGAAGCTGCCCTTCCCTTTGCTGTGGAAAACATTGGCAAATTTTTGAAAATGAAAGCCGACCAATAAGGGATTGATTCAACTCCGTCTGGAGTTGGATTTTTATTTTCTCGTGTGCAAACTGTTCGGATGTTTCATAAAAAATGATACAATTAAAGCTATACAAAAGGAGTAGGGAATGAAGAAAACACTACGAAAAGAAACCATAGCAGCCATGAAAGAGCTGCCAGAATCCGTGAAAACTCAAGCAGATGAACAGCTCACTCAACGTATCTTGGAGCTTCCAGCCTTTCAGGAGGCAAAGACCTTGGCAACCTATCTGTCCTTTGACCACGAATTTTCCACAGCTGGCTTGATCCAAGCTGCTCTTCAAGGTGGAAAACGCGTCTGTGTTCCTCGTACCTATCCACAAGGTCGGATGGAATTTGTGGAGTACGATCCTGACATTTTGGAAGAGAGTCGCTTTGGTTTGCTGGAGCCCAATGAACAGGGCAAGGTTGTGGATAAAGCAGAGATTGATCTGATCCATGTCCCGGGCTTGGTCTTCCAATCAAAAGGCTACCGAATTGGCTATGGTGGTGGCTATTATGATCGTTATTTAGCAGATTTTGCTGGAAAAACGGTGAGTACGATTTATTCCATCCAGCAGAAGGAGTTTCAACCAGATGTTTTTGATCAGGCAGTTCAGGAGGTGCTAGTCTATGAAGTTACTCTTTGATCGTCGTTATCCTATGACCAGCCTCTTGTTGCTCGTCACAACGGCAGTCTTTCTTTCCATGTTTATCCGATTTGGAGGCGACTACCAAACGGGTGCTGCTATTTACTATAGCGGTGGTATTATTGGAGAGGTTGTGAAAGTCGATCCTAGCCAGTTATGGCGAATAGTGACAGCTACTTTTGTTCATATCGGCCTAGAACATTTTGTGCTCAATATGATCACCCTCTATTACTTGGGACGATTGGCAGAAGATCTCTTTGGTTCCAAGGCTTTCTTAGCTCTTTATCTCTTATCAGGCATGATGGGTAATGTCTTTGTTGCTATTTTTACGCCAGATGTGATTGCAGCAGGCGCATCTACAGCTCTCTTTGGACTTTTTGGGACCATTGGCGCTCTGCGCTTTATTGTTCAAAGTCCCTATATTCGTCACTTGAGTCAGTCCTATACCAGCTTGATTGTGGTCAATCTGATCTTTAGTTTTATGCCAGACATCAGTATGGCGGGCCACATTGGTGGCTTAGTAGCTGGGGTCATGTTGGCTTATGTCTTTCCAGTAAGAGGAGAGGCTCGCTTTATGAACCGAACCTATCAGATTAGTGCAGCCTTATCTTATCTCCTGCTTTTCCTTTATTTCTTAGGTAAAATCTTGAATCTATTTTAAGAGAGAGTGGGACAGAAATCGGTAATTCGTTAGAATTCGATTTC
>JBKXCY010000001.1:0-44485 GCA_046994005.1 Streptococcus sp. | reverse complement strand
TGGTGACTCAATGGAACCCAAATATCAAAATGGCTCTGTGGCTCTCATTCGTGAAACAGGGTTTGATTATGATGGTGCAGTATATGCAGTAGTCTGTAATAATCAGACATACATTAAAAGAGTTTACCAGGAAGAACAGGGTTTACGATTAGTTTCTATCAATCCAAAATATCGAGATATTTTTCTTTCGTATGATGAAGATCCTAGAATTGTAGGGATTATTGTTGGGAATTTCTTACCTGTTGAACAGTGATATTGTTAATGTAAAATAATAATAGTGTATTATTTTTTCTAGACAGGGTATAAGTGGAAGAAAAGATGAATAAAATGGAGAAGACTCTAATGGTTCTTCTCCATTTTTTTATCTAATTGGTAATGTTGAAAATCGGAAGTGAAATGATACTTTCAAAGAATTCATTTTGGACACTAGCAAACGAAATAGAGCCCTGATGCAAATCAACAATTTGTTTTGAAATTTTTAGCCCAATTCCAGTCGTTCTAATTTAGGATACTGACTACGTCAGTTCCATTTCAACCTTAAAACAGTGTTTTGAGCAACCTGCGGCTAGTTTACTAGTTTGCTCTTTGATTTTCATTGAGTATAAATAAAAATATGAGTTCTCCTCTTATTTTAAAAAATAATTATTTTATAATTTTTTTATATTTAGTGTAAACTATTCAGTGCGTCCCAAATACGGGAGGTTTGTTTCTGATTTTCATATTTGGATTATAATATTCTCATCAGAGTTACTTAAGGAGTAAGATATGAACCAGATTATGAAACAATATAAATTACTATATTTCTTGATTATTTTATTAAGTCTGACAAGTGCTCTTTTAATGACATTCTTCTCTCTCCAATTAGGAAGAATACTTGATAGTATATCTAATTCAAATAGTGGATTACTCTTTCATATCACTATTTGTGTAAGTTCGATTTTACTGTGGTTCTTGATTTCTTGTTCCTATTCCTATCTTAAAAACCAATATGTAAAAAAAGTTATTTTAGATCTAAAAAGGCGTCTCTTATTACATTATTTATCGCGTGAATTTAACCAAATTGACAACCGTAACCATTCAGATTTCTTAAATAATATCACCAAAAACAGTGATCTTATTCAAGAAAATTTATTAATCCCTAAAATCTCTCTAATTGCAAATTTAGGGAGCCTTATCATGAGTGTGGTTGCTATTATTTATATAGAATGGCGATTAGCATTAGTCTTTCTTTTATTGTCGAGTATAACGATTTTTCTATCACAAATTCCTGGAAAGTTAATGACTAAATCAACTAATAATTATTCTCTACAAAATAATCACTATTTGTCAAAAATGACAAACTTTATTAATGGTTTTGAACAAATTAAGTTATTAAATATTCAAAGCTGGACCCAAGAAAAAATTCAGGGAATCAGTTTAGAATTTGAAGAGTCCAGAAAAACATATCAATTCTTAAAAGACTTAGCTTCAACTACTGGAATTTTACTAAGTTTTGGCTCTCAACTATCCTGTATGGTCGCTGGTATCTTTTTTGTAAGAAATAACTTACTGACTATTGGACTACTAGTAGCAAGTATTCAATTATTAAACGGTGTTTTTGCTCCATTACAATCTATTCTTTACAATAAAAATTTAATCAGCAGTAGCAAGTCCATTATTGATAATATCCAAGAAAATCTATATGAGACAAATCATGGAACTTTCCATAAAACAAGTACAATTGATTGTGATAACATTTCGACTATTTCTATTAGCCAATTATATTATGAAATTGAAAATAGAATATTATTTGATCATTTTTCCTATGAATTTAAAAAAGGTAAGCGCTATGCGATTATCGGTGCTTCAGGAACTGGGAAAACAACTTTAGTAAAATTAATACTAAATTATTATCCAAAAAATCTTTATGATGGAGAAATAAAAATCAACGGAAAACAGAATATTGATATTCCCTCAGAGGAGTTATATAAAGATATTGCATTTGTGCAAAAAAATGACTTTCTAATTGAAGGTAATATTCTAGAGAATATCAAATTGGCTAGAAACCTTCATTTAACTGAAAAATTAAGAAAATCCTTAGGTTTTAATGAAGACTTCCTTCGTAAAAACCTAGCTCAATCAAACAAAATCATTTCAGAAGGAGAAAAGCAACGAATTGATTTAGCTAGGTTTTTAGTCAAAACATATTCAGTTTATATATTTGACGAACCTACAAGTAACCTTGATCCAATAAAAGCAAAAGAAATAATGGATTACATTCTATCCATTAAAGATGCAATTGTTATTGTCATTACTCATGATCAAAATCCAGAAATATTGGAAGAGTTTGATCACGTTATTACCTTATAGATAAATGGCCTAGTCTACTAAATGAATGATGTGTTTCTCAAAGTATTGTTTGTAATTTTTGTAGATTGTTTTATTGAATAATTCAAAAATTTTTAAAGCATCTTCTATTTTTAAAATTGATTTTTGATTACGATGAAATTTAAGTTCAAAAAATCCTTCTAAATACAAAAGAATAGTTTGTTCAAAAAAATCTGTGGAATTAGATAATATATTCTTAGTAGCTTGTTTTAAAAATAAAGCTTCCTCATATAAGCTGTTTTCAATCATAATAAGAAGTGAATTAAGAAGTAATTGAACGAGAGCTTGTTTATTTCTAGGTATAGAACTATACAACTTTCCTTTTTTAAGCGCCTCTTTGGCATATCTAAATAATAAATTTGGTAATATTGCTCGACAACAATTTCCAAGAATAAGAATTTCGTAATATCCCCAGTTTTCAACAGAAAATAAATAATTAGTAAGATAAGAGGTGTCTTGATTACTCAATTGATGAGTATTATCAATTCCATAGATAATACTTTCAATGAAAATAGCATTTAATTTATGGTAATGAGAATTTGTCTCATGAAAAAGTTCTATTTCTTTCTCTACCATATCTAGTAATGCTTGAGTATCTTCATTATATGCGGCCTGTTTAACAGAAGCTATTAAGGTATTAAAATCCGAAGGTTGATAATGATTACATGAAAGCAAAAACTCTTCTAGTGTTACACCTATTTTTTCAAGTAGATATAATAATTTAAAAAATGAGATTTCTGTCTCTCCTAATTCAAATCTAGATATTTGAGACTTTGAAATTTCTGCACCTGCTAATGAAGAAATAGAAATACCTTTTCCTTCTCGTATTTTTCTATAAGTTTCACCTATAATCATATTTATCTCCATTTACCATAAAAAATCATTAGAAAGCGTGACAGATTCTGAAAAAATACTATCAAATCTTTTTATTATTATTTGATATTATCATTATTATTGGATTATATCAATAAAATTAATGAGTGTGTGAAAATTCAATACTAGGAGAAAATGAAATAAATATTTCCACAATAAAACGTATGATATCAAGTTTTTTGGAAAGCCTCTGTTTGTAAATTATTTTAACTCACAGTTGATGATTCCACAAATTGAAAAGTTTTAAACTTAGCATTTAAACGCTCAATTTTAATACGTATTACAACTATCTCTATTAAACTTCTTATCCTCTACAGTCGATACATGCTTTTTAGAACTTTTTAAAGGAAAAAAGATATCTCATGAATATTCATAGTATCTAAATAACAAAAACAAGTAATTGCTCTGACAAACTTGACCTATACTTTCTTTAAAAAGAGTAAAATAATGTGTATGACCATCTCAAAAAACTAATTGACAGGCACGAAGTGTCGTTAAATCGATTATGATTGTGTCTTTATGGTGTATATCTTTTTCCAGGATAATTCTTACTTTGGTTTCTTTTAGGACATTGAAATAGGACTTTCTGTGACATCAATAGCTATAGTGACACTTGTTGATTTTAAGTTTTCTAAGTCAAATAGACTTGAGGAATGAAGAGTATATTCTACGAATGTTAATGTTCAGTGACTATCACTAGTCCAAGACCAAAATCAAAAAACTAGAAGATGTTGAGTTGATTAATAGCATAAATAATGCAAGTTCAAAATTAACTGTTTTTCTAGACTTAAAGTTTTTGTGCCTCCTCCTTTACAGTGTTTGGATTTATAAGTTGTATCTAGACAGGATATCTTTGTTGGGAAGGTATCCTTTTTGACACTAATAAATAATTTAAAGTTCTCAGGAGTTAGTTGCATGGTTTTTCGTAAATAGTTTTCTTAACTATAGTATAGCATAGTACAGTATGGCACTTTATTTTTTCCAATAAGTCTATTATACCCCAAGGACAGCTGGTTTTAATTTTTGCTCTGAACTGTACGATTTTGCGCCAGAAATGTAGGAATTACCTTTCGTTGTGATGTGATAAAACTTACAAATCTTTTTTGTTATTCTTGACCTAGTTTTTTAGAAAGAAGGTCTAAGATGTTAAATAAAGTCAAAACTAAAGCCTTAATTAGTGTTGGAGCAGTGGCTGCAACTAGCTTTATTCTCTGAATCTTGCATGATAAGAAGAATAAAGAAATAAAAAGAAAAATCAAAGTGTTTGTTTATCGGCAATCATCACAATTCGGTTTTTTAAAATAGGATGGTATATTTTGTTTCTTTGACCAAAATTTGAACAAAAAATAGATTTGACTTTCGGTTAATAATAAGCTTAAAAGTTTTTTGAAGGAATCTATTTAGCACAAAAAAACACCTATTCGGGAAAATAGGTGTGAATGATGTTATTTATATCCATATTGTTTTAGTGCATTATTATATGCTTCGCTATCTTTAAGATAGTAGTCGTGCTTAACTCCACTAATATCAACAGAAAAGACCCCATCTTTAAATGAATATTCTTCTGTTCGACTTGCAATATTTTGTCCAGTTAATTCGATCGTATTCTTTTTTTTGTTAATGGTAAAGCTGTCGGCTTCTCCATGCTCTATGGAAGCAGTATCTCCTTTTATAGTAAATGCTAATTCATTTCTTTCACTTGATATCCAATAGTATTCGCCATCCAGAGATTGTTGCTTATTTTTAGTGCAAGCAATTAACGAAATGATTGATAATGAAAGTAGTAGTAAACCTATTAATTTTCTCATAGTTTTAGCCTCCTTCTATAATTTTAATTTTACCAAAATAATATTACAAAACTGTATCAATGTCTGTTATAATGGAAATTTCAAATAATGTCCATTATAACAGACATTAGTGAATTATAGAAAAAGATCTATATTTGGCTATAGTTTTACTAAATCTCTACGACTATAGATTAAAAATGTATACACTTCTATACAAATAGTAGAAAAGGACTCAGTCCTGTGCAATACAGAACTAAATCCTTTGCTTAAATTAATTGTCTAACTTTTTGGGGGCAGTACAATCTGGTTGCTAGGGCTTTATTATGCTATATCTTACTAGGGATGATGATCTTTTTCAGGATTGCTCATAATATGTGTAAATATTTCTTTATATTTATATTTCAGATATTTTTCGTGTAGAATGAACAAAGCTACGTAAACAATCATAAAAACAATAGATAAATACAGTATATCAAATGTACTATGTCCAAAATAAGTTGCGGATTCATAAGATCCAATAGCTCCTAAAACCAACCAAGGAATATACTTGTAATACTTCGTTACCATAACACGGATCTCCTTTAATTAAACTAATGAGAATATCTAAAACTAAAAGTCATACCTGTACGTGTAGGATTATAATGGTCTAAGGTCATCAAAGTGCTAAATTCTCAAACCAACTTCTACCGCCAATAAACGTGGAAGTTAATTTGTCAAAACAATGCTATTAAAAAATATAAGGGAAAACTTTTTTGTTAAATAAGGTTATCGTTACTATTAACCAAATATAGTTTTTAGCCAATCAACTATAAGTGGTCTAAGTAATGGGATTAAGAATAGACCTACAATGATACCTAAAATAAATATTAGAGACATTTTTTTGAAGCTTCTTTTGTTCATCTATGGACACATCCCTTCTAACCTAAATAATCTATTTATTGAATTCGCTTTCATTATAACGTTGTTATGCATTAAAGTCAAATAAAATAAACTATAATGTTATCGTATGTAATTGTATAAGTGGCCAATATCATAGTAAAAGGTCCTGATATAATTTATTTGCCAATGACAAAAAGTTATAAATATACCCATGAAACTTAATCCGTTAATTCTTAACAAAAACTAAGTAATTACATAAAAGAGACCCTTAGGCCTCTTTTTCTCCTTCAAACACTCTGTCACTGTCCATTTACTGTCCAATATAATGTAATACATCTATAAATTGTTGATTTTATCGAATGCAAAATCGCTTAAAATCAGTATTTTGACAAATAACAAGACTTTAAGAATCTTAAATTAAGTCTTTGCATAAATTAGCCCTTCGTCACTTATCAATTCCTCCCAGTTCTCTCAACCGTTCCTGTCCCAACTTCAACATCTCTTTTTCCACCTTATTCCATTTTCCAAATAGGCATTCGTGTAGGACTACTGCTGCTGATGTTTCGTCTACTTGCGAATCATAAACACACGATTGATCTCTTCGGTAAATTTGAACTTGATTAAAAATCTTGTCATTTTCTAACTCTCGTAAGTTATCAACTAAATGTTCTACAATTCCATCATGGTGCTCTTTGGGAGTTGCTCTAGCTTGACGAGGATCTATAGCATAGAGCTCTTCATAACGTATCAAGGTGCTGAGATAGGATAATTCTGGTTTGGTCGCAATTAGTGCAAGTGAGACTTGATATCCTTTAGTTATCAATAATTGGGCCGTTTTTCGGGGGACTTCTGTTGTTCTCAAGGTACCCTCGATTAATAAATGAAAACCTTTTTTACTCAACTCATCTACAAGATATTCAACCATTTGTCCCGCGAATACTTTGGTATAATCCACACTATCTTTGCCATACTTTTCCTGTAGGCCAATGTAGTTCGGATGAAAAGAGCGATAACTATCCCCATCAATGATAATGATATTACCTTGAAATTCCCTTTGTTTAATACGATGAATCGTTGTTTTCCCAGCACCACTCTGTCCACCGAGCAAAATAGCCTTAGGATGAGATGAGATTGTTTTTCCACGAGTTAAAGAACGGATAAGCCGTTTGGAGGCTTGTTCAAAATTATCTTGACTAAATTCTTCTAGTTTCATTAAGCCACCACCAGATGACTAGCTTGTTCTAGCATACGTTCAATACCATCCAAATAGCCATTAAATCGCTCTATATCCTCAAAAGTTGAAACAAGATAAATCCTCGTATTAATCAAATCAGACAAATCATCGCTCATTAGAACCCAAGGATTCAAAGTATCATCAAATGCAATTCCTTGTTCATCTTGAAAACGATAAAGTTGCGCTAAGATATTCGCCCCTCGTTCTTTAATCACTTCAATTTTCAGAGTTAATTGATAATCTTCTACTGGTGTGAGCATTTTTTCCTCCCCTACGATATCGATATACGAAACATTAAATTTCTTGCAGATACGATCTATTAATTCTGTCGAAACTCGACTTGTTCCATTTTCATAACGACTCAGACTATTTCTAGAAATACCAACAATCTTTGCAAACTCAGGCTGGGTTAATTTATGTGTTTTACGTAACGTTTTTATATTTTCTCCAATCATGTAACTCCTCCTTTTATTTCTATTATAGCACAAAAAATAAAAACGCACCAATTTTGGTGCGTTTTTAAATCTGGTAGATGAATCTTTCTTCAATCTAACCTACTGATCTCAGTATGTTAAAACTAATCCAAATATATAATTTTATCAAAAAGAGATCTTATATTTTCATCTAGATGATGGCTTACAAAAATAACAGTTTTTTCTGTCATTGAGAATAGATGTTTTTCAATTTGATACCGTCTTTCTTTATCAATCGCATCAGTTGCCTCATCAATAATTAAAATTGGTTTTTCTTCAAGGTAAGCTCTAGCTAGACTAATTCGTTGCTTCTGTCCACTAGAAATATCTTGGCTAATTTCCGATAAAGTAGTTTCCAATCCATGACTCAATCCATTAATCCAGTCTCTTAAATAAAATAATTCCAATGCTTTTTCGATTTTTGAATCTTCTATTTCTCGGCCTAATGTCAAATTAAATAAAATGGATTCGTTAAAAATATGATCTTCCAAACTAACATAAGAAATATTTTCATGAAGATCCTTGAAATTCATATTTTTTGAATCGATATTGTCATAGAAGATGTGGCCTTTCGAAATTGGGATTTCACCATTAATAGCCTTTAATATAGTTGATTTTCCTGAACCAGATGATCCTGATATTGCATACTTCTTATTTTTTTCAATTTTAACATTTAAATTATCTAAGACAATCTTACCGTCACGTTCAATAGTTACCGATTGAAATTCTACTTTATCTATAAATTTCTTCCAAGTTTGTTTATTAACATTACTTTCATTAATACTTTGGTCACCTTCCAATTCAAATTTTTCAAATATTTTGTTTACCGTTTTAAACTCAGCGTAATTTGCCGTTAAGCCTGTTAAGCCAGTAAAGATAATTGATGAAAAATATTGAGAAGAAGATACAGCACCAATCGGAATTAATCGGTTAAAATATAAGACCCCTGCGTGGGTCAACATGGCAATTTGACTCACAAAACTAGTCCCATTTTGAACAGACATAAGCCCACCAAAGGTTTTTGAATATGAAACTCTGGACTTCGAATATTTTTTTGAATAAGATAAAATTTTTACCATTAAAAATTGAAGTTGATTAGCATTGGATAACATTCGAAATCCACTTAAAGAATCATCAATTGCTTTAACTAATTCTTCATTCTTCTCAGTAAAGTAAACAGCTTTATTCTCCATTTTCTTTGTAAATATTTTAGGGAGATTTACCATTAAAAGGAAGAATATCAAAATTGTAAACAATAATGAATAATGGAAACTAAAAAAGGCAATAATTGCAAAAATGATATTTAATGCTTGACTAATCATTAATTCAAGTGTTTCAAAGCCAAGATCTCGAATAGTATTAAGATCATTTGTCAGCCATGAGGTATAGGCGCTAACACTTTTTGAGCCAAAACGTATCACACCTTTACTTTCAATACTTTTTACAATATCTTTACGTATTTCGGTACACATTTCTTGTATGGCTTTTTCACTTGCTTTTGAGTTTTGATATATTTGTAATACCCATATTAAATTTACAGCTAAAATCGCTCCACTTAAATACAAAAATCCCTGTAAATCAAAATTTACAATTGTAGAAATTGCTTTTGCACTCAATATACCATTTAAGTAAACACATAATGAATTAATAAAAATCCAAAACAACCATATAGAATTACTTCGTTTGCATCTAATTAAATAAGTTTTTAATGTCATATTCCAGCCTCATTTAAAAATTCCAAATATTTCTTCACAAATTATTATCTTATGTTTAAGTGCAACATATGATAATAAAGTTCCTATTTTGTCACTTAATACTCCTCAAACACTATATTCATTATGTACTTTGTTATTGAAATAATTTCTTTCCAGTAATCTACAATACTCTTTGAATATCTTTTGTTGAATACTTATCATCGCACGAATAGAGCAAGTCAGCTAACCCATGACAAAAACAAATCCTTCTTGATCTCCTCCCTTTTGTATTATTGCATTTTATTTTAGCACCTCATGCATAACAAGTCAATACATAATATAATCATTTTGTATCTATTTATAATTAGATGCTTTTTTGTATTTTAAAACGATGTTATTTAAAAACATCGTTACATATTATTCCGTCAATTTTAAAATATACTGCTCTACTTTTAGCATCATAGGGATATTCTCATCAAGTTTGTACAAAAAACGGGCAACTTCATAATTTTCTAATGTGTTATCTTTTGATGAAATACTTTTACTTATATTTCCCATTAATACATATAAATCTGCTAATAGATAGGTAGTTCTATAATCTTTACATTGTTTAATTGTAGTAGAAATTCTAGAAATTGCTTGTTCAGTATCTTTTTGGAGCCATAAATACCGGCATACGTTATAGTTAAATTTGATTGACAATTCTAGTTCTTCTATCGTATTTAAACTCAATTGGTTAACTCTTTCCTCTATTCGATCTCTAATTTTATTAAATCGTTCTATACTCCCAACTTCATAATAAAAATTAAATAATGTATTAGAGAATTGAAGATAGTTCAAATCAGATGTACTTAGTTGCTCAAGTACTCCCTCTAATTTTTGAACTGCCTCGTCTTTCTTTCCATAAAAATAAAAATCAACAAGTGTTTTTATCCACTCCATATAAAGTTTATCAGATAAAGATAAACGATGGGTCTTAATATTTTCTAATTCAAGTATATATTTTAAAGACTCATAATTCCGATTCATAATAAAAATACGTGCTATTTTTTTAAATTCTGTTAGCTCGTCTATTTTCTGTTCAACATGTTCTTCAAAAAAATAATCCATACTGACTTTTAGTCTGCGTGATAAAGCATACAAGAAGTCTGCCCCTGGAGTATATTCTCCACTCTCTAACCGACTAATTTGACCTTGTTTGCAAATCCCTTCAGCCAATTCTTTTTGTGACATTTTTAATTCTTTTCGTCTATTTTTTAATCTTGTTGCTAATAATGTACCCACGTTTGGATATTCCTTTTCTAATTGATTTTGACTTCAATATTAATTGTAATATGTTTAAATTAAAAATTCAAATATATGTTCAGAAAGATACAAATTTTATATAAATGTTAGTCGATGTTCCATTTTAGAAATCTATATCTCCCAATAAAATGAAATTCGATTTGGTATAAATAAGAATTCTTCGAAGGATCTAGTTCGCAAGATGATATCAGTGTGATTTTATATTTGGTTGGTATCTTAATTCATTTATTGATGTTATTTTTTCCTGATAAATTTCAAGAATAAGGCAGAATTCATAATCAAGTACAATATGTCATATTCGAAAAAAATATTGATAGAAATTGAAAAGCATCTGAACAGTTATACAAATCATCTGTTCGGATGCCATTTACATTTATTTTATCAAATTTTAAATATCATTTACGGTTTCTGTAAATAAGCATACTAACCGACAAAATTATAGTAAGTAGAGCACTCATCAATAATATTATTTTACTTTTAGTAAATATATCTACAACTTGTAAAACAGAGACCAAACTAACGAAGAAAAGTATAATTTCCATAACTCTATTCTTCTGTGACTCATTAAATTGATTTCTATCCTTTAACAAATCGTATTCCTCCTGCTTAATTTTTTCTATATATTCATCATGCTTGAAATAAGAACTTTCTTTTAAATGATTAAATAAATCAAAAATAGCAATATGATTTATTCGATAGATATATAGAAAAGATCGTTTATAACCGTGAACCCACTCGTTAAATTTTATTAGTTGTTTATCATTTGAAAGTTGGAATTTTTCCAGCCCATCCATAATAGTCTCATCTAGACACACTAACTGAAAGAATGGAGTGGCTGAAGATAAAAAGAAACTGGCTTGTCTTAAAAAATTTGATTCAAATTTGTCAGAATCATCCTCACTCCATACTATATAATTTGCTCCTTTATTTATATAATTAATGCTACCTAAATTATAATAGTTGGTTAAATAGTTTTTTGATTTAATTTCTGAAGATACATTGTTAACACTATAGGGAGCATTTATCATCCATGTATACAGTTTTTTATTTTTAAAAAAATCCATTTTATTCATCTGCTTCATATTTGTAACAAAATGTAAATAAAATATACTCTCAGTTAACTTCAATCCTCCGTTTATGGAGGAAAGTTCTTTTTTTATATACTTCAATATATCATCAAGTTGATGTTTAGTATTTAAAGAATACTCTCTATCACTCTTTTCAAAATCAGGAAATATTTGCCATCTCATCATTGTAATCGGATGAAAAAAGTCAAATCTATAGAATGATGATCTTAAATCTTCAAATAATTCTATGACTATTGATCCGTTTTGAAAAACAGTGAGTGTCACAAAGAAAAAATGTAATTCTTCCTCACTATCCACTTCTATTAAAGGAGCAAAAATAAATTTAACAAATTGATTAGATTTAGAACTAAAAAGACAATTTTGTTTTCCTTTTTCTAATCTTGCAAAATATAAGTCTAAATAATAATTAGTTTTCTCATCCACTTTGTTTTTTAAATGTTGCAACTCTTTGGGAATTTTCCATGGCTTATATTTCTTTTTTAAAAGAGTATTATTTTTTGTACCTATTAGTGTCATAATCGTAGCCGGATGATTTTCAAATTTTTTAGTAATTATCTCTATTAGTTTATTGTTGTCTATCTTATATAAATCTGTGCTCAACATATAGAAAGAGGTGATTTTCACTTCTTCTATTTTTTTTGAAATCTCAGGAATTTTTTCAAAAGCAGTATTCTCTTTTATCTTCTGCATATTTTCTACCTTTTATTATCTTATTTCATTAATTATATCAAAATATAATTCAATAAAATGATAATCAAATAAAAAGTTATGTAATGTACTCAAACTAATTTTTAGAAGTTTAGAAAGATTCATTCTATCAACTCTTACTAAATTACGTTTAATAATTTCTGAAATTGATTTATTATTATTTATAATAATAAAAGTAATTAACATAAAAGAGACCCTTAGGCCTCTTTTTCTCCTTCAAACACTCTGTCACTGTCCATTTACTGTCCAATATAATGTAATACATCTATAAATTGTTGATTTTATCGAATGCAAAATCGCTTAAAATCAATATTTTGACGGATAACAAGACTTTAAGAATCTTAAATTAAGTCTTGCATAAACTATATAAATTAAAGATAGTAAGGAAATCATTTAGACAATACATGAATATTTTGAAAACGAAAGATTAATAATGGCCATTTACTGATAGAAGACCTTATGTCATTAAATTCGTTTAATGAAACTGACAGAACTTTTTTATTAAATTAATTACTGAGCCAATCTCCCTTTTATCATTCAATTTGAATTTTTACTCTTAGTAAATCCATTCTGTCCCACAATCCTCTGCCGCAACTAACATTTTAGGATCCGGGGCAGCATCTGAAATAATCGTTTTGTAGGCCGACAGTTGGTTAATTTTATAAAATCCAGTGTGAATGAATTTTGTTTGATCGACTAATAAAATCGTATTTTTAGCACTTTCGAGTCAGTTTCAGCTTGATTCACCCATATAAAAAAGCAAGACTAAATGAATCTCAAATAACATTCATTCAGTCTTGCTCTTCTGTTTTCAATTAAACTTTCCATCGCTATCATCTACAATCAACGATAGTCCAAGTCAAAAATTGTCTCAATAGAATATTATTTTAAAGGAGGGAGATCTTGGACTATCGCTAATATACAAGAATAATAGAGGCTAAATTCCTAGCACTTCAATGACAAAGCTCTTTTGATCAGAATGCTTTGGTTCAACAAATGATACATCCCGTTTTTGATCAAACTGGTCAGATTCCTCTAAAGAGGTAGATAGACCACTCCAAGGTTCCAAAGCTATGAATGGACCTTTATTGGTTGTAGACCATAGGATCAGATGAGGGAAATCCTTAAATTGCAACTGAATTCCCTTA
This sequence comes from Streptococcus sp., assembly GCA_046994005.1. Classification (GTDB taxonomy): domain Bacteria; phylum Bacillota; class Bacilli; order Lactobacillales; family Streptococcaceae; genus Streptococcus. Next base: position 30,929 of record JBKXCY010000001.1, on the reverse strand, counting down.
TCATGCTTTTTCGATTTCAAACGGATACTTCTTGAGGACAATTGATCAAGCGTTACCGAATCTTTTTCAAAAATCTTGAAGTCCAAATCAAGTGTTTTTTGACCTTGCAAGAACGGCGTACGATCTTGTACATCTAAAAGCCCTGTATCAGGAAATTGTTTTGGAACTGTACAAGTTTCCTCATTTTCAAATTCCAAATAATAATCTTCATAAGCTTCATCCGCAAGAAGAGGGCAATTGAAACCAGGGTGACCACCGATAAAGTAAGGCATCACTTCATCTGAAAGATTTTCAACAATGTATTCTGTTACAATTGATTTTTCTTTCAAAGTATACAAAATACTCAACTTAAAATGATAAGGATATTGCTCAAACATCTCTGGAGTATCTTCAATCGTAAACTTCACTTGATGATCGTTTACAGGATGAGCCTGGAATGTTTTTTTACGGACCAATCCATGTCTTGGAAGCTGACCCACTTTTTGACCAAATAAGGCCTTATCGTCACGAACACTTCCGCAATTCGGGAATAAGACTGGCGCTTGGCCACTCCAATAAGTTGCATCCCCTTGCCAGAGGTATTCAACCCCGTCTTTATCCTTAATGGAAGAAAGGGCTCCTCCGACTTCTTGGAATTGGACAGTTAAGTAATCATTTTTTAATTCAATCGTCACAATCAATTCCTTTCTTTTTGTTATTGAAAAGGGAAAAAATCTACATCGAAACAAACGATACAGACTTTTTCAAAGACCATTTTATGAAAATCTTTGACCTTTTCTAGAGTATTTGATAACAAAATAGGATACGTTCAAGTGAGGTTATTCAATCACTTGAGTTTCAGCTAATTTCTTGTACCAATGTGCAGATTTCTTAGGATAACGTTCTTGTGTATCGAAATCAACGTAGAAGAGTCCGTAACGTTTTTCATAACCATTTGACCATGAGAAGACATCCATCAGAGACCAAATGAAGTAGCCCTTGACGTTTGCTCCATCTGCAATCGCATCAGACAATACTTCCAAATGTTGTTTCACATAATCGATACGGCCATCATCGTAAACAGTGTTGTCCACAAATTCATCTTTGTATCCAAGTCCGTTTTCAGTGATGTAGATCTTCTTGTAGTTTGGATAATCTTTCTTGACACGCATGATTTGATCATACAAACCTTGAGGGTAGATGATCCAGTCCCAGTCAGTACGAGGTACATAGTCAGGAGCTACACGACGTCCAACACCTTTGATTTGGTATTTAGAGCTTCCTTTCTCCCCTTTACCATTGTGGATGATTTCAGTTTCACCATCAAAGGCTTCCATCCAGTCACTCATGTAATAGTTAATTCCGAGGAAGTCGTTCAAATCTTTAGCTGCTTCAAGCGCTGCAAAGTCTTCGTCACGAAGATCCAAGCTGCCACCATTAACTGAAAGAATGTGGTTTACACCTTCCATGGTTGCATCTGAGTAGTGTCCGAGGTAAGTAGCATCCAAGATAAATTTGTTGTGGATGATATCTTCCAACTCAGCGGCACGTACGTCTGCAGGATTTTTAGGATCCAATGGATACTTAGTTGGAAGGGCGTGAACAACCCCGATTTCACCTTTGTAGCCTTTGTCTTTGTACAATTTCACAGCACGAGCATGAGAAACCATCATATTGTGGTGAGATTGGAAGACTTTGGCAAGGTCGTATCGAATACCTGGTGGGAATTTACCGACCAAGTATTGACCATCACCGATTGGGCCGATTTCATTGAAAGTTGTCCAGTAATTTACTTCTGGGAATTCTTCGAAACAGAAGGCAGCATAATCCACAAAGTGTTCGATGTTTTCACGATTCAAGAAGTCTCCATTTGAATGAAGAGCTTCAGGAGTATCAAAGTGGTGAAGCGTTACGAATGGTTCTACATGACGTTTATGACATTCTGCAAATAACTTATGATAGAATTCTACCCCTTTTGGATTGACTTCACCATAGCCAGTTGGGAAAATACGTGACCACGCAATAGAAATACGGATTCCATTTACGCCATATTCTTCTGCTAATTTTAAGTCTACTGGATATTTATGGTAGAAATCACTCGCTGGTTCAGCAGTATACCAATAGTTGTCTGCTAAGTATTTGTCCCAAGCAACTGGTCCTTTACCATCTGTATGTGTAGCACCTTCTGCTTGATAGGCTGCTGTTGCGCCACCAAAAATAAAATCTTTAGGTAATGTTTTTGACATAAGTTTCCCCTTCTCAATCATAAAATAAAAACAAAGCAAGATGGAGAGGAGTCAGTGAGCAATCCTTCTCCATCTCACTTCAATCAACAGTAAATCTATTTATTATTGAAATTGTTCTTGAACGAATGCAAGAGCGCCTTTACCATCACGAGTCAACTTGATGTATTGAGCTCCTTCAGTTTTAGCCAATTTGATTCCAAGTTTATCTGTCTCAGCCTTCATATCTTCATAGTTTGAAGCTACTTGAGGAGCAAGAATAACAAGGTCAAATTCTGGCAACATTTCACGGTGAGCACCGTAACCACCAGCAGCAGCCTTCACAGGAACATTGTATTCTGCAGCAGCTTTATTCAAAGCGTTGGCAAGAAGTCCACTAGTTCCACCACCGGCACAGAGAACCAATACGTTTGTTTCTTTTGTGATATTGTTTTGAACTGGTTCACCTTCAACACCAGCTTTTTCAAGAATAGCATTTGCTTTTGCAGTGTTAAAGTTTGCAGCAACTTTTTCTTTCAAGCTATCGTTTGATTTACCTGAACGTTCTTCTTCAAGAATTTGTTCATCGTAAACTTTAACGAATGGGTAGTAAATGATCACGTCTACTACAACAAGAAGTGCAGCAAGGATGAAGGAAAGAACTTGGAAGTTTGTACCAAGGACAATTCCGAGAGGACCAGGTGTTACCCATGGAAGGTTGGCTGAGAAGGAGTTCATTCCTAAGGTATCAACAAAGAATTTGAAGATCCAGACGTTTGCGATTGGCGCAAAGATAAATGGAATGAAGAAGGTTGGATTCAATACAATTGGAGCCCCGAAGAGAATTGGTTCGTTTACACCGAAGAATGTAGGAACAACAGATGCACGTCCAATCGCACGGTTTCGTTCAGACTTACACAACCACATGAAGAGGAATGGAACAATCAAGGTTGCACCAGTACCACCCATGGTAACGATAAACATTTGAGTCCCAGAAGTGATGACTTTATCTGCGTGTTGTCCAGCTTGAAGCAAGTGCAAGTTGTTATCGATATTTGCATATGTGATCGCCGCAATCGCTGGTTCTACGATTGAAGGACCATGGATACCTACAAACCAGAAGAAGGCATAAGCACCAAAAATAAGGGTAATTCCAAGATATCCATCTGCTGCAGAGAACAATGGAGCTAGAAGTGTTCCGATAGATTCCGCAACTGTTACACCGATAGCACCTTTAACAATCAATTCAAATGCATACAAGAGAACAATTGAAACTGTAAATGGAATCAAGTCTTTAAAAACTTGTGAAATATTCGGTGGAACCTCGTCTGGCATGCGAATCGTCACATTATTTTTCACACAGACCTTATAAACATTAACTGTAACAAAGGCTGCAATGAAGGCTGTCAACAGACCTTTTGTACCCATGAAGGCTGTTAAGAATCCACCTTCTTTAGCAGGTTCAGCAGCCATGAGCAAGAAGCCAACCATAGAAGCCAACATTGTAGAAATGAAGTTGATTTGGTTGGTTGCTGGAAGGTCGCGGTTCATTGAATCAGTTAAAGCCTTAGCCGTTGTACCACCAACGAAGAAGGCCAAGATGCCCATAGAATAGTTATATGGAGTCATCAAGAATGTTTCAATATCTTTAGACCAGTGGAATCCCCAAGCGTTTGGTACATACGCAATTAGGATGAAGATAGATGAGAATAAGATTACAGGCATCCCTGCAATGAAACCATCACGAATCGCTCGCAAATATTTATTACGAGAAATCTTTTCAAAGAATGGTTTTCCTTTTTCAATAAGCTCAATGAGTTTGTTCATTATTATTTAGCTCCCCGTTTGTATAATTCAATAAGATGATGAACCACATCTTTTAACAAGATGGTTGTCATCAAGTGATCCTGTCCGTGCATCATTGTGATGCTGTATGGAATTTCTTCCCCCGCAGCTTCTTGAGCAAGCATAGATGTTTGCGCTTTGTGAGCTTCCGCAATGCAACCTGCTGCTTCTTCAACAAGGGCTTCTGCTTTAGCAAAATCGCTAGCTTCAGCAGCTTTTAATGCTTCAAGTAGTTTAGAACGAGCATCACCAGCATAAGCGACAATTTCAAAGCCAAGTAATTGGACTTCTTCTCTATTCATAATAGTTCCTCCTTATAATTTTAATGATATAGAGCAAATTAATTTTTTACAAGAGACGTTGAATATGAAGAACGATATATATTCGTTCACTGTGGAATAAATCCACTCCTGTTTCTCTTGCAATGACATTATAGATTCTGTTTCCTATTTCAAAAGCCTTAGGATACGAAACCTCTAGATGTTCTTCCATTCCCAGCAAGGACGTATTATCTTTCCTAGATCGATCAATATAATCCAAAAAATAACTTAGATGAACCATGAAACGATCATAGAAATTACTATTCTGTGGAGTTCGTTCAATATTGTCTCGAGACAATTCCTGCTTAACTAATTCAAGAATATGCTTCGTTCGACTAATCTGAAATGATGGAGTCACTTCCCCTTCTCTCTTAGCATTTATAAAATGAATAGCAATTCTTCCAAGTTCGTCCTCAGGAAAACCATCAAATAATTTTGATTTGAAAATGGAAAGAGCTTCTTCACCAATTTGATATTCAATTGGATACTCATTTGAAACATCTGGCAACTTACTACTTTGGTAGTTACCTGTTTGAATAGACTGGTAAGCACAATAAATGTGATCAGTTAAAGTTACATACAGATAATCCTGTACAGGATAATTGTATTTCAGTGTTAATTTATCAATAGCATCATATGTCACTGTAATAAAATCAAGAGGAACATCTTTTAAGAGAGCCAAAAAGTTTTCTTTTGATTCTTCCGTCTTCAAATGGAATACCTTGTCAACTAAACTAGTTACAATAATGTCTCCTTTTTTCTTTTGAAAGACAATACCTTTACCAGTAACGATTAACTCTCTTTGATTTTCATCCCTTACTAAAGCAATATTGTTATTAATCGGGCTTACAATCCGAAACACTGTAACTCCTCCTTTCTCCCAGTATCATGACCAAAAGTAAGATCATCATAACGTCATAAACAAATATAAAAAGACCACAAACGAGCAGGGAAAACAGAATAATACTACCCCCGAATTCATTTGCAGTCTCGCCTAATATTACTCAGTTACGATCCACCCTATTCAAACTATGTTTTCATTATAACACTTATAATTGATTTTGTAAACCCTTTCTGATTATTTTTTTGCTATTTTTGTTATTTTTTTGTTTGCTTTAAACAAAACTAGTGTTTGTATCCTTACAGTTAAACTATGTGAATCACAGATGACATCATAAAAATAAAACTACTGATGCGACTCCCCTTTCCTCCAATGTCTTTAATTAGAGGAGGAAAGACAACTCTATTATATACTTATATCTCAAAGATCATCTCAATAACAACCTAACTTTGAACAATTTTTCCATTTTATTCTGACAAAAAAGCCATCGAAAACTTTCAAGTTATGAAAGTCTACCGATGGTCTTCTATTTAACAATTTCAACAAAGAACAAAATTTAATATAACATTTTAAAATGCCTTAGGAGGTTAAATCGTTGAAATTTCACATTAAATAACAGTGATTAAACTCTTTCTTTCCAAGAAGTAGCAGTTTGTTGAAGAACTTGGTTCAATTCATCAATGTTTTGGAATCCTGTTGTACGCAACCATTCGCGAGCTGCTTCTTCACCTTTTTCAACATAAGATTGAACAGATCCAGCCCAAGTTGCACGTCCACAAAGTACACCGTTGAAGTTTGCACCTGAATTGTGAGCAAATTCAAGAGTTTCTTGGAACAATTTAGCTGATACACCAGCACTCAAGTAGATGTATGGAAGGTTTGTAGCTTCGTCTTGTGCTTTGAAGTAAGCAGCAGCTTCTTCACGGCTGTAAACCACTTCACCTTCAGCAAATCCTTCAACATATTTCATGTTTACTGGAACTTCAACTTTCAATACATCGATATTGAAGCGTGGGTTTGAGAATACTTTCATTGCTTCAATAACTTTACGAGGTTTTTCTTTAGCAAATTCAACAGAACCTGTGTCAGCATTCTTTTCATCGTAAGCCAAGATTTCCAAGAAGAATGGGATATCTTCAGCCACACATTCAGAACCTACGCGTTCGATGTAAGCTTGTTTTTGTTGGTTCAATTCATCTGCACTATCTACATCATAGTAAAGCAAGAATTTAACGGCATCTGCACCTTGTTCTTTGATACGTTTTGCAGACCATACATCCAAACAGTCAGGCAAACGTTTTGTGCTTGAAGTATCGTATCCTGTTTTTTCATATGCAAGAAGGAGTCCAGCATTTTTGTCCAAAGCTTTAGTAGCAGGAAGTCCATATTCAGGGTCAAGAAGCATAGATGAAGCATATTTTGTCAATTCATCTGCTACAAGAACTTTCAATTCTTCCATTTGAGCTACAGTTGGTTCAGCGTCTTGGTATTGACCCATCAAACGTTTCAAGGCACCACGTTGGTCGAATGCCAAAGCTGAGATGATTCCATTTTCGTCTGAAAGTTTTTCTAATGATTTACGTTTTTGTGCTGTAAGTGCCATTTTTATACCTCTTTTACTTTAATTTCTTTATATAGTTGTTCGTAGTTGTCCATATTCACATGGCCAGTCATTTTTTCTTGTGCATTGAGCATTCCCAATACCATTGCGTGTTTCAACAATTCTTCGTCATTTTTTTGACTATTGAGAGCTGATGAAATTCCTGCAACAGTAGAATCTCCAGAACCAACCGGATTGACTATTTCAATTTTAGGAATATCCACTTTGTAGAAGGTGTTTTGATGCTTAGCAAATGCCCCATCTCCTCCAAGTGAGACGATAATCCATTCAATGCCATCAAACAATGGATCTGTTAATACTTCTTTCAAATCTGAAAGATCTTCTGTTACTTCTTTACCCAAAAGTTGAGAAAGTTCTTCATTATTTGGTTTGATAACAGTTGGCTTGAAACTAGATTTCAAAACTGCTTCTAGAGATTTTCCAGACGAATCTAGTACAACCTTGCGTTGATGCTTTTGTGAGATTTCAATCAGTTTTGCATAGTAATCTGTAGACAGGCCAGCTGGGAGACTACCAGAAATAGCAATAACATTTGAATCTTTCATCAATCCTTCAAAATGGCTTAAGAATCCTTCTGACTCAGAGTTACTAATTTCAGGTCCTGCTTCCAGGATTTCTGTCTGATTTCCTTCATGTAGAATCGCGATACAATTCCGTGTATCACCATCGATATCAAAGAATGCTGCCTGAACTCCTGCTGGCAAATGCTCTTTCAAAAATTGACCATTTGTCCCACCGACAAAACCTGTCGCTACTACTTGATCTCCACTTTCTGAAAGGACACGTGTAACATTAAGACCTTTCCCACCAGCTGTTTTAGAAACTTCAGATACGCGATTGACGGTATCTAAGTTCAATTTTTCTAGTGGATAAGAAATATCAATAGATGGATTCAAAGTTACCGTTAGAATCATATTCTACCCCTTAGTCGTGATATTCACCGCGATCCCATTTTTCAAGAAACTCAGTAAAGAAGTTGGCATCTGCTTGGTGAGCATTATGGGTTTCAACGTGTTGGATTTTTGCAATCAATTTTTTGTTTTCTTCAGTTGGTTTGTATTCAGCATGAATGAATGCTTCGATGATATCGCACATCAACAATTCACCAGTGATTTTACCACCAAATCCAATAACGTTCGCATTCAATTGTTCTTTAGCGTAAAGAGCAGAAGTCATATCACGAACCAAGGCAGAACGGATACCAGGAACTTTGTTTACCGCATTGTTGATACCAACACCGGTACCGCAGATACATACACCAAGATCTGCTTGGCCACTTGCTACAGCTTCACCAACTTTTTTACCAAAGATTGGATAGTGGGTACGTGTATGGTCATAAGTCCCAAAGTCGAGCACTTCGTATCCTTTTGATTTCAAAAAATCAGAAACAGCCATTTTTTCATTTGTAACGATATGGTCACAACCAATTGCAATTTTCATTTTTTTCTTTCCTCTTTCCTAGCACATTTTATTAAGCATATCTACACGAATTTGGTGACGACCACCATCGTATTTACCATTTACGAAACCTTTAACGATGTTTTTAGCTAATTCATCCCCAACGATTTCAGCACCCATAGTAATCATACGAGCGTTGTTGTGTCCACGAGTCATATATGCAGAACGTTCATCAGAAACTTCAGCAGCAACCATTCCTTTGATCTTAGTAGCAACCATGAATGGACCAGCTCCATAAGCATCGATTACAATACCCAAATTGTCATCAGCTGTATTCACTTCTTTTGCAACTGCCAAAGTGACGTCAACAAAATCTTGACCATCTGCAGTTACATCAACTACTTCAAATCCTTCAGTGTTTAAAAAGTCTTTTACAAGTTCTTTTAAACGTTTTCCAGATGCATCTGCACCAATTACAATAGCCATTACTATGCCTCCAAAAAATTATTTATGATTGATCGATTGCTCGATCAGTTAAAAAAGTACCTCAGATGCAAAGCATTTTAAGTTACTTTTCAGATACACCTATAATATACACCATTACAAACAAAAAGTCAACATTTTTTGTTTGATTTTATCTTTTTTTGTACAAATAATGAGTTTTTAAGTTTTTTACAGCGCTTTCTGTTGTTTGTTTTCAAACAAAAAAAGATCCGAGATAATCAATCTCGAATCCTTTCTCTATAAACTTTTTCGTCTATTACTCATTTATAATAATAGATAACAATGTCTTCTATAAAAAATTAATAGTTTTTTTAATTATAATAATAAACTAGCTGCTCCAATGACTCCTGCCACATTTCCTAGAGTAGCCAATTTCAATTCAGTCGACCTACGAACTGTTGGAAAAGCATACCTATTAAACTCTTTTTTTTACATTTGTTAAAAGAAATTCGCCTGCACCTTTCCACCTCTCTCCAAGGGCAGCAACATTCGCATCATTTTCAATTAGAAATGGTAGGCTAAAGTATTTTTCAAATTGATCTCTAACCTCTTGAATTTCATCCCATCCAAGATTATAAGCACCACATACTGTTCCATGTTGATAATCAATTTGTCCAGGACTTCCCATGCCGATACCAAGAATGTCTGAAGTGGTTAAATTATTTTTATCTAAAGTTTCAAAAATTGAATGTACTATGTCCGGAATTATTTGTTTCCCTTGATTTCTGGTATCTGTTGGGATACTCCATAATTCTAATACCTCGCCTATTTTTGATACAAGAGCCATTTTTACACTAGTACCACCTAAATCAATACCAATTATCTTTTTTTCATTTTACCTACTCTTTTATACAATTACTTGAGTGTACACCTCTAATGTGTCGTGTACATTATCAGAAGAGATATCCGTTATTACTGCTGTTACATTTTCTAGCGAACAGATAGAAGTGAAATCTTCTTTACCAATTTTAGAAGAATCCATCAATAGGTATGCTTCCGATGATTTTTCTATTGCTAGCCTCTGAGTAAAAGCCTCCTCAAACGAAGAAGTCATAACTTGACCATCTTTGATACCATTCCCACTAAAGAACATTTTATTGTAATACATTCGATCTAATAAAGCGTTCGTTATCTCACCAACAAAAGCCTGAGTCAGATCTCTCATTTCACCCCCTAGCAAAATGACTTTAAACGTATCAGAACTTTTTTTATATAGCTCATTGAAAATCGGTAAACAATTCGTAACAACTCGCAATTCTTCATTCTGAATTTCTTCAGCTAAAATTTCAACAGAGGTCCCCGGTCCAAGGAAAATAGTTTCTCCATCCTGTATTAATTTTGCTGCTTTGGATGCTACTTTCCTCTTTTCTTCAATGTGTTGATACAGCTTTTCTTCATGAGGAATTTCTCTATATTTAAGTTGTTGGATACTTCGTGCTCCACCATGGATCCTAGTAATTAATCCCTGTTCTTCTAATACAGCTAAATCTCTTCTAATCGTCATATCTGATACATTCATCATCTCAACGATTTCAGCGACTGTTATTACTCCTCTTCTATTCACTAATTTCTCTATTTCTATCAAGCGTTGATGTTTTTTCATTCTTTTTACCTATTTCACATGTTTTTTCATTCTCTTTACATTATACTCTTTTTTAAATTTCAAATCTACATTTTTTGTTTGAAACAAACAATTTTTGATTAAAAAATGGTCCCCAGTTCTCCAATTAAACAAAAAGAGCCGTTAGATATACTCAAACTAACAACTCTAATTATATTTTTTAACAAACGAAGGCATCAATCCCTGCAAATGCGTGAAGGTGAAGAACTGCAAATGACAATTAAGAAGTTAGACGAAAACTTTCAAGTTCAGAAGATTTAACACCACGAGTGGCGAAAACTTATGCTGATTCAAAAGTAAACTTAGAGGATAAGTACCAGCTATCATACACGATTGCAACTCCTCGTTTTTTTACTTCTTCTAGTTAAAAGTTGATCAATTGGGTTGAATCTTCAATTGTTTGATGAACTACATAAATGTTAAACTGATTTCTCAAGTATCAATTAACTTACAAATACCAGCTGCATCAAAGCCTAAATTAGTATAAAAAAAGTTCTTTTAAAATTCAAAGAATATAAATGCAAACTAGATAACGCTATTCTCACGAATATAGATTGGTTCTTCAAAATCTCCCACCTCTATACATAAATGTTATCTTATATATCGCTCAATTTCCGCAATTTAGTAAAAATCAAAGAGATGTCGAGCATTTTTTAGATCTATCCAATCCAACAGTCACGAAACTATTAAAATTGATGGAAAAAGAAAGATGGATACTTCGGAAATTTGACCAATTTGATTTTAGAAAAAAATTGATTGGATTAACAGAAAAATCATTTATGCTACTATCAACCGAAAATAAGTAATTCCAAGCAAGTTCGAATAAAAGCCTAGCTCAATATAAAATACTAAATAGCTCCCCATATATTAGTGTCTTTTTAGAGGCTACTAAATTATTTATTTTTTCAAAGTGATATCTTTTTAAAAATATATAACTTGCATAACTGTTACATATTATCTATATATTCTATCTACTTCTAGTCCACAAACATATAAAAAGAGGCATTTAAGCCTCTTTTACTCTTCTTCAAACACTCTGTCACTGTCCATTTACTGTCCAATATACTGTAACACATCTATAATTTATTGATTTAAAAGGATGCGAAATCCCTTAATACCAGTATTTTGATAAATAACAAGACTTTAAGAATCTTAAATCAAGTCTTGCATATTCATCATAGCAATAACATTCCTTCCAAATTGTGAAATTTACAGTTCATTATACCATTTTTTAGACGCTTGGAAAAGCCTAGGTGAGGGAACTCTGACATCATGCCTGCTGTTTCAGGCAATTTCATGAAGAGAGAAAAGAGTTTTGAAATCTGTGGGCCTCATCTTCCCTTAAAAGCCAGAATGTTCTTTCAAATACTCCTCTTCTTCCTTGGTCGAAGGCCGTCCTAAGATGGCATTCCGATGTGGATAACGCCCAAATTGTTGAAGAATGTCCATGTGCATCTTCTCATACTTCAAACGCTTTTCTAAGCCCGGTTGATCAAATAGGCGCAGAGCTTCTTCATGAATGGTTAAAGATTCCGAATGCATAAAGGGCATGTAGAAAAAGCCTCTTTGTACAACTGGTAATTCTTGAGCTTGTGTTAGGCCTTCTTGGGCCAAGACCAAGGCTAGGGAATCTGTCGCAAAAGCTTGGGCAGTCCCTCGAAAAATATTGCGAGGAATTTGGTCCAAGAGCAAAATCTCTGCTAAACGACCTTCTGCCGTAGCCCGCCAGTGAAACAATTCCCCACGACTGGCTTTCCAATAAAGTTCCTCAAAGCGCTCCCGCATTTCTCGGTCCAAGGCATCCGATTTTTTAAACCAATCCTCTGGCTGCAACTCTTCAAACCAAAATCGTACTACTTCATTCATGCCTTATTCCGCCATAATTTTTTCTTTGGTTTTTTCATCCAAAGAGTCATTCATCCGACCATACTTGTAACCAGCCAAATCCAAGGCTACATAAGTAAAGCCAATTTCCTTCATAAAGTCATTGATCTTGTCATGCATTTGGATCGCTTCAAGAAGATGGTCCTCTTCTACTTCGATACGGGCCAAGTCCCCATGCACGCGCACGCGGGCTTGCTCAAAACCAAGTCCTACAAGGAACTCTTCCCCCTCAAAGACTCGTTGGACATTTTCCAAAGTGATTTTTACCCCGTATGGGAAGCGTGAGGCTACACTACAAGACGGAACCTTGTTCCAATTGGAGACGCCTCTTTCCTTAGCCAATTGACGAATTTCTGTCTTATAGAGACCCGCTTCTTGCAAGACACTGCGGACACCCGCTTCGTCCCGAGCCTTGATACCAGGGCGAAAATCGTCGATATCATCCATAATATTGCCGTCTACCAATTGCTTAAAGCCCAGTTCTGTAACTGAATCCTTAATAGTTTGGTACATCAATTGTTTGGTGTAATACCAAATATTGGGCGTATTGGCAGCAATCCGTGGATCACTCAATTCTCTCATTTCCAGTCCAAGCACAGGTGCTCCTAGCTGATCGGCCAAGTCGAGCGCTAGATCGAATTCTTCATTTGAAAACATCTCAGAGTTCACGACGGCCGCAATAACATTGTCAGGTCCCAAGGTATCCAAGGCCACCTTCAAGAGATAAGAGCTGTCAATCCCACCTGAATAGGTAACGGCTACCTTTCCGATTTTTCGTAAAATATCTTGTAATTTTTCTTCTTTTTCTTTTCTGATTTGTGCTTCTGTTGCCATCTTAGAATAGCTCCCTTCCGATAAATTCTTCAATCCGTTCATTATCCAAAATCACGATCTTTTGCTGTCGAATATCCAAAACACCTTCTCGTTTTAATTCATTGAGAATGCGATTGACACTGTTTCGCGTCGAAATCCCACAAAAACCGGCAATATCTTCATTGGTAATGTTGAAATCAATCAAGAAGCCGTCTTCTTGCTCCACACCAAACAAACTGCTTAGTTTTTGCAAATGAAAACAAACCGCCCCTTTTTTACCATTCATCATCATATACTGCTGAGACTCCATACTTTCAGACAGTTTATTACGATAATAGTCCCTCACATAGTCCTGCAGCTCTTTATGCTCTTTGACAAAATTCCAAAACTTGACCCGAGGAATACGATAAAAACTTGCTTCTTCTGTCTCCACTCGCACATTGAAAGGTGAGTCTGTATAGTTGGACACCTCATCACGAATCAAAGAGACAATGTCAATGGCTTTTAGATAGGAAAAATTAAACTCACGCCCATCACGCATAATGACGCTGGTCTTGACCACACCTTCTTTCAAGATGTAGATGTAATCCTCTTTGATCCCACGATAGGAGAGGTAACTATGGTATTTTTTCTTGACGATCGGCGTTCGCCTCTCTTCCAAAAATTTCACTAAAAATTCTGAATTCACGACGGTTTTTCCTCCCCATCTGCTCTTTCTTGAAATCACACTAATGATACACCTGTTCTTAAACAATATAGTTACCATTTGTTGACATCAATTGATGCACACCTCTTTTTAAAAAGAATTATACTATAAGTATCAGTATTAATAAAGGAGATCGCAAATAATGGTAGAAATTAAATTACCGTACGACAAAAAGACGATTGTTGCAAAGATTCCAGATGAAAACTTTGCTGGTTTGTTAGAGTCAAAAGCGGAAAACTTCCATAACCCACTGTCTGAAGAAGAAACTGTTGAACGTTCATTGGATAACCCTATCGGCAGCCCTACTTTGGAAGAACTTGCTAAAGGCAAAAAAGACATCGTGTTGATCAGTTCTGACCACACTCGTCCCGTTCCTTCTCACATCATCACTCCAATCATTTTGCGTCGTATTCGCTCAGTTAACCCTGATGCACGCGTGCGTATCTTGGTTGCTACTGGTTTCCACCGTCCTTCAACTCGTGAAGAATTGATCAACAAATACGGCCAAGAAATCGTTGACAATGAAGAAATCGTTATGCACATTTCAACAAACGACGACGACATGGTTAAAATCGGTCAACTTCCTTCAGGTGGTGATTGTATCATCAACAAGATCGCTGCTGAAGCTGACTTGTTGCTAGCAGAAGGATTCATCGAATCTCACTTCTTTGCTGGATTCTCAGGTGGACGTAAATCAGTCCTTCCAGGTATCGCATCATACAAAACTATCATGGCGAACCACTCAGGTGACTTCATCAATTCTGATAAGGCACGTACTGGTAACCTTGACCACAACCCAATCCACGAAGATATGCTTTATGCTGCTCGTACTGCAAACTTGGCCTTCATCGTCAACGTTGTATTGGACGGCGAAAAACACATCATCGGATCTTTCGCTGGGGACATGGTTGAAGCCCACAAAGTTGGTTGTGACTTCGTTGCAGACTTGGCACATGTGTCTAAAATCGAAAGCGACATCACAATTTCTACAAACGGTGGTTTCCCACTTGACCAAAACATCTACCAAGCTGTTAAAGGGATGACTGCAGCCGAAGCTTCTAACAAAGAAGGCGGAACAATCATCATGGTAGCTGGATGTGCAGACGGTCACGGTGGAGAAGGTTTCTATCGCAACCTTGCTGACGTAGAAGATCCAAAAGAATTCTTGGAACAAGCCATCAATACACCTCGTTTAGAGACTGTCCCAGACCAATGGACTTCTCAAATCTTGGCACGTATTTTGGTACACCACCATGTTATCTTTGTATCTGACCTTGTAGATCCTGAATTGATCAAAGGAATGCACATGGAACTTGCAACTTCATTTGACGAAGCGCTTGAAAAAGCCTTTGCACGTGAAGGAAAAGATGCTAAAGTAACAGTTATCCGCGACGGACTTTCTGTCGTTGTTGAATAGAATCAAACATGGATTTTCAACCCAATCTAGAACAGACACTCCGTTCTTTGCAAGCAGGTCATCTCTCCGTCGAGGATGCGCTTGAGCAAATCAATGGAGTTAAAGAACTAGGATATGCAGCAATTGATACTGACCGGCAACGTCGCAACGGCTTCCCTGAGGTCGTATACGGCGAAGGAAAGACAGTTGAGCAAATTGAAGGAATCCTGCAATTTCTTTCACAAAAGGAATTGCCGATCCTCACAACAAGAGTCTCTCTCCAAAAGGGAGAGGCTCTTTCTCAGCGCTTTCCGACTGGCCACTATTATCCAGAAGCTCGCTGCTTCGTTCTCAACTCTAAAAAAGAAGAAGCCGATCCTGAACACTACATTGCGGTCGTCACAGCAGGGACAAGTGATGTTCCTGTTGCAGAAGAAGCTGCAGTCACTGCAGAAACCTTTGGCCATTCGGTTCGCCGAATCTATGATGTGGGAGTCGCCGGTATCCATCGCCTCTTCAATCGCTTAGAAGAGATCCAAAAAGCCAGTGTGATCATCGTGATTGCCGGTATGGAAGGAGCTCTTGTCAGTGTCGTAGGAGGCCTTGTGGATGTCCCCGTTATTGCCGTTCCGACCAGTATTGGATACGGAAGCAACCTTCAAGGACTAACAACCTTGATGAGTATGTTGACCTCTTGCGCTTCTGGCGTAACAGTCGTCAACATTGATAACGGATTTGGTGCAGCTTATTCAGCATGTATGATCAATCGACTCAACCACAATCGAAAGGAAAACTGATGACCAGTCTATTTTTAGAACCTTTTTCTGGAATAAGTGGCGATATGCTCAATGGTCTTCTTGTGGACCTTGGGGCAGATGTCGAACTTCTTCATACAGAACTCGAGAAACTGGGAGTGGATGGTTTCCACCTCCACGTTCATCGTGTCGCAAAAAGCGCAATTTGGGGAACTGATTTCGATGTTCACCTTCACCACGGGGAGAAAGATACGGGGATTGAAGGTGATTTTGATCACGATCATGAACATCATCACGATCATGAACACCATCATGATCACGAACATCATCACGATCATGAACACCATCACGATCACGAACATCATCACGATCATGAACACCATCACGATCACGAACATCATCACGACCATTCCCATGCGGATGCTCGCAGTTATACGGATATCCACGATTTGATTGTCGCTTCTCAGTTGAGTCCTTTTGTGAAACAAAAAAGTCTGGAAGTCTTTCTTGATATCGCAAAAGCCGAAGCAGCTGTGCATAACATGCCTGTCGAACAGATACATTTCCATGAAATTGGTGCAATTGACTCCATCGTCGACATCGTTAGCTTTTTCATCCTAGTGGAATCGCTCGGTATCGATACAGTTTACTCTACTCCTCTCACTGAGGGAAGTGGGACCATTTCAGTTGCCCATGGAGAAATGCCTGTTCCGGTTCCCGCTGTGATGCAGTTGAGAAAAGGAACGACTATTCCGATTACTCAAGACTTCACAGTTAAAACGGAGTTGATTACTCCGACAGGGTTAGCCCTCCTTAAAGCATTGTCCCCAATCTTTGAACCAATCCCCTCTCACCTTTCCATCGAAAGTGTTGGCTATGGATTTGGAAAAAGAGAGACTGGAAAATTCAATGCTTTACGCGGTTCGCTATTGAAAGACGACACCTCTCACAGCACCACTATCGTCCATCGTACGGAAGATCAAATCGTTGAGATTACCACTACGATCGATGATCAAACTCCAGAGCAACTCGGTTATATTATCCACCGTTTCCTGGATGCTGGAGCTTTAGATGTCTACTATCGTAGCGTCGTAATGAAAAAGAATCGCCCTGGCTTTGAGTTGATTCTCTTGATTCAAGGAAGCCAGTTGGAAGATTTTTCAGCCCTCTTGTTCAAAGAAACCAGTACCATTGGTTTTCGATACCAACAAGTCGACCGAAAGGTCATGCAACGTCGATTTGAACAAATCGATACGGAATTTGGACCCGTTACGGTAAAAATTAACCAGTACGGATCTACCACTAAAAAAACACTTGAATACGAAGACTGTCAGCGTATTGCTACGGAGATGCAGTTGTCGATTCAAGAGGTTTATCACCAATTACAAAAATACATTTATTAATTTAGGAGACATTTATTAACATGACACATCAATTACTTGCAGAAGTTATGAGTACAGCTTTGATGATTATCTTCGGGGTTGGCGTACACTGTGACGACGTTTTGAAGAAAACAAAATATGCTGGAACTGGACACTTATTCGCGATCACTACATGGGCATTCGGTATCACTGTCTGCTTGGTTGTCTTTGGCGGCGTTTCAATGAACCCTGCTATGGCTTTGTTAAAAGTCCTTCTTGGTAAATTGACAATCGCTCAATTCTTCCCAATCGCAATCGCTGAATTCATCGGTGCCTTCCTTGGAGCTGTCATTGCTTACTTTATGTATGCTGACCACTTCAAGATTTCTGAAGGTCAAATTGATGGTGTTGCTATCCGTAACATCTTCTCTACAAACCCTAACTGCCGTAACCTTCCACGTAACTACTTCGTCGAAGCGTTCGCAACATTTATCTTCTTGACATCTATCATGGCTGCTGAACACGCCAACGAAGCAATGCTTCCATTCACTGTTGGTTTGATCGTTTGGGCTATCGGTATGGGTCTTGGTGGTACTACAGGTTTTGCGATGAACCAAGCGCGTGACCTTGGACCTCGTTTTGCTTACCAAATCTTACCAATCAAAGATAAAGTAAACAACGACTGGCAATATGGTCTTCTTGTACCAGGTACTGCTCCATTTGTTGGTGCTGTCCTTGCCTTCTTCTTCATCCGTTACTTCCTTGGAATCATGTAATGAGTTGATTGAAAAATCATTCAAAAGCAAGTATCGAAAGGTGCTTGCTTTTTTGATCCCTTCGTTTTCCGAAGCCAGCCATAAAATGATATAATGGACAAAGCAAATCATGAAAGAAACAAGAGAAGGAAGATCGATATGACTCACTTTCACACCATTGTCATCGGTGGTGGCCCGGCAGGTATGATGGCGACCATTGCCAGTGCCTCTTATGGCCAAGCTACGCTACTGATCGAAAAAAATAAAAGGCTCGGTAAGAAACTCGCTGGTACCGGAGGAGGCCGCTGTAATGTTACGAACAACGGGACCTTAGACGATTTGATGGCCGGTATCCCTGGAAATGGCCGTTTCCTTTACAGTGTGTTTTCCCAATTTGATAACCATGATATCATCCAATTTTTCACCGATAATGGCGTCAAGCTGAAAGTCGAAGATCATGGCCGGGTCTTTCCTGCTAGTGATCAATCTCGCACCATTATTCAAGCCTTAGAAAATAATATCCTTGAGCTTGGTGCTAGTCTAATGAACAACTGCGAGGTGATATCTGTCACTAAGCCTGAGGACGTCTTTATCGTCAAGTCTTCTGAGCATACGTGGACGGCTGACAAGCTGATTGTCACAACTGGGGGCAAATCCTATCCTTCTACCGGCTCTACTGGCTACGGACACGAAATTGCCCGCCACTTCAAACATACCATCACCGATCTCGAAGCGGCAGAAAGTCCTCTTTTGACAGACTTCCCACACAAGGCCCTCCAAGGGATCTCTCTGACAGATGTGACCCTCAGCTACGGCAAACACATCATCACCCATGACCTGCTCTTTACGCATTTCGGTCTTTCTGGCCCTGCAGCCCTTCGGATGTCTAGCTTTGTTAAAGGTGGGGAAATCTTATCTCTGGACCTCCTTCCGACTACCTCTTCTCAAGAGTTAAAAGACTTTCTAGAAGAGCATCGAGAAAAGTCCATTAAAAATAGCCTCAAAACCCTTCTTCCTGAACGGTTAGCTGATTTCTTGGCGCAAGGATTCCCTGAAAAAGCCAAGCAACTCACTCCTACTCAGACAGAAGAGCTCATTCAAAACATCAAAGAGATGCCTATTCCTGTCACTGGGAAGATGTCTCTTGCCAAATCCTTTGTAACCAAGGGTGGCGTCAGCCTCAAAGAAATCAATCCTAAAACCCTAGAAAGTAAGCTAGTTCCTGGGCTCCACTTTGCAGGAGAAGTCCTCGATATCAATGCCCATACAGGCGGTTTTAATATCACATCCGCCCTCTGTACCGGTTGGGTAGCAGGAAGTCCTCATTACTAAAAAATGAACTCGATTTTCCATCGAGTTCGTCTTAGAATGATGACAAACTATTTTAAAGTAAAATAAGTTAAGTAATTCTACAAAGAAATATAAATGTGGTCCAATTCTTAGAATGAATCAAGAAAATGCCGAAACTTTCCGCTGTGAGAAAAGTGCCTGAAACAAAAAGTTTCAGGCACTCGGAATTATTGAGACCTTAGGCTCAATAATTAGTCATGGAACTTCTACGAAGTTCGCTGACGTCCGTACTCACTTAAGGAAAGTTTTTAAGAGGACTTTGTCTTCAATCTGAAACGAACTCGATTTTCCATCGAGTTCGTTTTTTTATTGTTCTTTGGTTAATGAAAAACGGAAATCATTGTATTTGTTGTAGTCAAATGGTGTATTGGTGGCCGTTGTGAAAACAATAGGTGTATAGTGTCCTTCTTCTAAGATAAAACCAGGTTCGAGTCGGAAATCAGCGACACCTAAGCCTGTGATCCCAGGAAGCAAGGCATCAGCTCCATCCAATCCTTCTGACTCCCAATAGTAGATATTGCCTGTTGCTTTTACTGCTCTTGCTGTATAGGTAGCTGTCCGAGTTGGTTCGCTATCATTTTTGAAGCTAACCACTGTTGTCACATCTCCATTGGCATCCACTGTCATTTTAATCGCATCCGCTTGTGGACTAGATCCTACCCAAGTTCCCACCAATTCTGCAGGGACAGGAGCTTGCGTCGTAGTAGACGCATTCTCGGTCTTACCAGAGTCTTTTGCAGCTGTCGCGCTACTTGCTTGAGTCGAAGAGCTAGCTGTATCGTTTGCCTGAGAGGAAGATGCTGAACTCTTTTTGCTATTACTTTTGGCTTTTTTCTCTACCTTGCTGGTAGATGCTTTTGCGGATGAGGTAGCTGTCTTTTTATCCTTTGCACCACAACCACCGAGAGCTAGACCAAGTGACGCAGCCACCAGAACAGCGGCACTCCAACGGAAGATTGATTTTTTCATACGATCACCTCTTTATCTTTCTGACTCCCATTATACTCCAATTATTACAAAAATCAAGTTTTTTTGTAATAATTGTAACTTTTTTGTAACATATTTTTACATTTAAAATACCAATCGCAATAGGGCAATCAAGACAATTCCAAACAAAACAGTTCCCATAAGGTTTTTGTAACGAAAGGCTACAAAGAGACTGGGAATGGTCACCACTAGGTCCAACCAGTGGAGCTGCGGGAGGCTTCCAATTTTCCCATCTACTAAGCTTGATAAAACCAAGGCAAAGATAATGGAAATAGGCAGGTATTTGAGAAAGCGAGTTACAGGAGCCGGCAGTCCCTTGTATTTGACTAAGAGGAAGGGCAAGATCCGAGGAATCCAGGTAACGAGAGCTGAGGCCAGAATGGCCATGAAGATATAACTATTCACGCGCATCACAGACCACCCCCACAAAACAGCCGATCAAGGTCGCAGCTAGCACAGCTAGCGGTTGCGAAACAAAAAAGAGTAAGAGAAAGAAACTCACTGCTACTGCTAACAGCACCGTGAGCATAGTCTTGGTCTTTTCTGTCAGTTGCATTCCTTGAAACTGGGCTGCAAAAATCCCAATAAACATAGCCACTAAAGCAAAATCAAGTCCAAAAGCCTTTGGATCAGGTAGGAGAGATCCTAGAGCTGTTCCGATAACCGTCGCACTGATCCAGGCCACATAGCCTACTAGATTGTTCCCATGCATCCAAGGAACTGTAATGGTATCCGTCTTTAACTTCTCACTCAAGTAGACCCCATAACTCTCATCGGTCAGGAGGCTTCCAATCCCGATGGTATGAGCGAGACTAGCATCCTTAAAGTCAGACGATGTATGCAGACTCATCAACATATTACGGAGATTGATCAAACACACCGTCAAGGCCATATTCAAGATCGAAGAATGAGCCGCAATCAGAGAGATCATCGCAAACTGGGCCGCCCCAGCATAGACCAATACACTCATCAAGGCCATCTCCAAAGGAGAAAGATAGGGAGACGCCACCACACCGCAAGCCAGGCCAATACTGATATAGCCCAAAGCCGTCGGTAGCGCGTCCTTCACCCCCTGCCAAAAATCTTTTTCCACTCTCTCACTCCTTTCTGAATCATTGACCTCTATTATAACACAAGAAAAAAAGTTGAAAAAGGACCAATGAGAGACTCAAACCATTTCTACTGCCCTTATATTTTAAAATCTTAATTAGCCTTCCAATTGTAAACTATAGATAAAATTGTAAGGGTTACAAAAACGATCATATAAATGATGTAGAGAACGAGAAAGAGAAGAGCTAACTTTTTATACAGTTTATCTTTATTACAAAAACGTTCAACATAGGACTCTCTTGGATTTTGAGGATTATACCAGACAGTCATAGTAGATCCTTTAGGAAAGGCTTCTTCTAAAACGTTTGTATAGGAGACCATTGAGTTTCTAGAAATCACTAGATTTTCACTCAAAAGATCCGGTGTATCAGCTACCGCCTTCCGACTCATCCAGGGGGCCGATTTCACCACGGTCCAACGATATTCCAGTTGTCTCTTATATGCTATTCCATCAACAATATATTCTACAATTGGTGGAATCACCTGTTTTGCGTATGCATACCCAACAACAATACCATCAACCCGTTCTGTTGCTAGATTTTTCCTTCTTGCAAAACGCTTAGAAATGTAGGAATAGATGAAGAAAGCAGTTAGGAAATAGATAGAGCCACCCCCTATTGCAAAAAGAAATATAATATATAATGGCATTTTTCTACCTCTTATTTTAAAGAATATTAATATCCATCAAATCTTCCTTACTCACCATTTCCCACTGCTTGAGATATGCTCTCCATCATATCGGGCCATTTAGATAATTGGTAATCAAATTTGAACATAAATATCACTATAAAACTAATCATCAAAAAGAGTGCTGCAATGGCTTCATTTCCAATGACAAATAAAAGAATAGCGGCTACAGTTAGGAACCTAAAAAGATTGACCAGAAATGTAAAGTACACCTTCCGTCTCTTTAATGCCTTAATTAACTTCTTGCACTGATCCTCATCCAACTTGGATGGCTGTAATTTCAGGCTTGCATGGTAATATCGAATGATCCACGCAGCTAGGAAGTAGGAGATAACACCTAAAATCGGAATCGTTCCAAGTCGTACCAACTGATTGTCAAATATTCCAGCTTCCGCTAATCCATCCGAAATTTTGTTGATAATAAATAATGTAATAGGGAGCAATACATAAGACCAGTAGTTAGGAGAAGATGTCTCTTCTAGTAAGATTTTTTCCTCCCAATCAAAATGGTAATTCTTGTTCTCCCATATCCCTAAATTAATCATTGTTTGCATAACAACCTCTTTTTCACTCTCCTTGTATGTTTCCTAAAATTTCTCTCAGTACCAATTTGAAATAGGTTTACCGTTATAATACTTTTGAATCTCATCGAACTGAGAGATTTTCGTATCTTTATTTTCTACACTCAGTTCTTTAGGTAGATAGGCATAATCGTACACAGAGGAACCTAATGTAAGAAATTCTGTTTCTAGATCTATCAGTTCTTTCCCATTCGTAATCACACCATTCTCAGAATTAATCACTTTATATGCAAAACCTTCTGGTTTTGAAAAGAGGTTAAATGCAGTCGGATAGGATGCCTTTAAATTGATATTCCCTTTGTAAGATTCCTTCTTCCAAAAACCATTATCAAACGGAAGAACTCCAGCAGTGTAGCCTTTACGGGTAGAAATTGAGAGATACACTCTATTTTTCTCATTCACGTCTTCTTCCGTTATTTCTTTATCAATTTTAAGGGTTTTAAGATTAAGCAAAAAATAACGTGGCTGAGTTTGCTTCATAATTTTAATGATAGCGTAATCATTCCCATTCATTTTTCGAAGAGTTGGAAAAGATCCATAGAGTTCGAAATCATCATTTTTTACATACTCCACCATCATCTTCCAAAGATCGACTTCCTTTCGTTTCGCCTTACTCCCTGTCAAATCATAAATCTCTAAATGGGCATATTCATCCGACTTCATTTTTTTCGATGGAATAATACCTCTTACTCTGTTTCTTTGTCTAACCAAATAGTTAGAGTTCACCTCAACCCAATCTGATGAATCGGGAGACTTCAAAGATTTCTTCCGTTCTTTTTCATCAAACTTCCATTCGACCACAAGCCCATTTTTAGCATGTATAAATTGAAAGTCTTTAATATCTGATTTCGCATTATAGACCGAAAATTCGTATGACTCTTTACTCTTATCACTTTTTTCAATTTTCTTGTGTGATACGCATCCTGCAACCAGTAGCAAACAGACCGCAAAGACAAGCATCGTACCAATTCTATATTTAGAGCTCTTCTCTTTCTTCATATCTATTCTCTTCCTCCTAGATCTTTCATTCCTTCTATCATACCGAATTTTCTTTCACCTCGCAAATCCGCTACTAGTTGGTGAGATCCCAGCAAAAAAGCCATTGGAATCGCACATCCAATTGGCTCCTTTTTCTTATTCAATTCCTTCAAAGGCGAGACTTGGTTTGGCATTAAGATCCCAGCCTGCGAAGTTTTCTTTGTTCCATTCACTGACACTGGCATAGGCAATCATCCCTGCATTATCCCCGCAGAGACGCAGAGGCGGAATGATGACCTTAACATCTGTGATCTCAGAAGCCAGACGTTCACGGAGACCTTGGTTGGCTGCGACCCCACCAGCGACGACTAGAGTCTTGACTGGATATTTCTCCAAAGCCTTCTTGGTCTTGGCCATGAGAATGTCTAATACGGCTGCTTGGAAACTCGCTGACAAGTCTGCATTGGAGAGACTTTCACCTTTTTGCTGTGCGTTATGGTGCAGATTGATAAAGGCCGATTTGAGTCCTGAAAAGGAGAATTCCAGATTGTCTTCCTTGATCATGGCCCGTGGGAAATCGTAGATATCAGCCCCTTGGTGGGCTAGTTGATCAATTTCACGTCCTGCTGGATAGGTCAAGCCCATCACGCGCCCGACCTTGTCATAAGCCTCTCCGACAGCATCATCACGGGTCTCTCCGACGATCTTATAATCACCCGCTTCACTGACGTAGACTAGCTCGGTATGTCCTCCACTCACCAGCAAGGCCAAAAGTGGAAATTCTAAGGGCTCGACGCTTTGAGCGGCCATCAAGTGCCCTGCCATATGATTGACAGGAATCAAAGGAAGTCCATGCGCCCAGGCAAAGG
The DNA here is from genome assembly GCA_046994005.1 of Streptococcus sp. Classification (GTDB taxonomy): domain Bacteria; phylum Bacillota; class Bacilli; order Lactobacillales; family Streptococcaceae; genus Streptococcus. The sequence continues at coordinate 6,346 of JBKXCY010000001.1, read as the reverse complement.
CCTTGGCTGCAGCTAGGCCGACTAAAAGAGCTCCAACTAGGCCTGGACCGTAGGTGACAGCCACAGCTGTGACATCGGCTTCTGTGATGCCAGCTTCTTCTAAGGCTTCTTCAATACAAGCGGTGATGACTTCCACATGGTGACGGGAGGCTACCTCAGGCACTACCCCACCAAAACGCTTGTGACTTTCGATTTGACTGGCAATGACATTGGACAAGAGTTGGTCGTCATTTTTCAAGACAGCCACACTGGTCTCATCGCAAGATGTCTCAAAAGCCAAAATATATCTATCTTTCATTTAGGTTCCTCTTCATGATCACAGCATCCTCTATGGGATCGTGATAGTAGTTTTTCCTCCGTGCAATTTCTTCAAAATGCATTTTTTTGTATAGGCCTTGGGCCGGTTGATTGGACACGCGCACTTCTAAGAAAATCTCTTTTTGGTCCGGCAACTGCGCGAGTAACTGCTGAGCTAGGCCTTGGCCTTGAAAGACGCGCTTGACCGCAATCTGTAAGACCTCTGCTTCATAGAGAGTCTCTTGAATGGCGACAAATCCAAGGACTTGCCCCTCATCCACAGCTAGGAAATAGGAGGTCGATTCCTGCTCTAAATCAGCTTCAATCTGCTCCAACTTCCAGGGACTAGCTTCATAGACATCTTCCATCACAGCGAGAATGGCAGCTGCATCCTGGACGCTCCCTTTCCTGATTGTTCCTTTCATCATAGGCGCTTGATGTAAGAGGTCGTTGTTTCCGTGTGGTCTTTGAGCCAATTTTCCTCTGCTTCGACCCGTTTGAGATAATGAGGGACGAAATCATGGAGGCTAACAGGCGCTTGTTTGAGACCGAGACGTCCGATTTTCACTGCATCTGGCAAGGTTTCATAGTAAGTAGCCCTTGGCAGGCTAGAGGCAATCTGCTCCTTAAAGGCCGTGACTTCTCCGACAAAGGTGACCTGCTCACTTGTCGCTGCACGCTCTAGGACTTCCTCAAATGGAAAATGCCCTTCTGGTGCGACCAGCTGATCATTTTGGTAAAAACCTGCATAAACGTTGTTCCGACGGGCATCCATGACAGGAACTACCAAACCTTCTAGATCTTCCGGCACTATGGCTAAGAGGCTCGAAACCCCGATCAATTCAATCCCTAAAGTATGAGCCAAGGTCTTTGCGGTTGCGACCGCAATGCGCAGCCCAGTGTAACTCCCAGGACCTTCTGCCACCACGATGCGGTCCAAGTCCTTGGGTGTCAAGTCGATCTGTTGCATCAAAAAATCGATGACCGGCATCAAGGTGATACTATGATTTTTTTTAATAGTTAATGTTGTTTCTGCAAGTAGAGCCTCATCTTCTAAAATCGCTACAGAAAGAGCCTTACTCGAGGTATCAAATGCTAATAATTTCATTTCCTACTCCTCTTGAACTGGATTATATTATACTACAAATTCCCTTCAAATCCCAGCGAAACTCTCCTCTAGAACGCAGGATTTTCATATCCAAAACTGCTCAAAAGCTTCTCTATTATAGGTCTTTGCCTCTCTGACTTTTCCAGTCTATCTTTTACTTACAGGCGAATTTATGATATAATGATAATTAATTGTATCGAATCAGGTCCACTGGTTGCGAGTAGGAAACTCTAGTGATTGCACTCCTCCGTAGCTAACAAATAGACCGAAATAATGAAAGGAAAATTACTTCATGATTTACAAAGTTTTTTATCAGGAAACAAAAGACCGCAACCCTCGTCGTGAAACCACGCATGCACTTTATCTCGATATTGATGCACCAAATGAACGCGAAGGACGCATCCAAGCTCGTCAATTGGTTGAAGCAAACACAGATTTCAACATTGAATTTATCACACCACTTTCTGAGCAACACCTTGCTTACGAGAAAGAGTCAGGTGCTTTTGAACTAACGGAGTACTAATCCATGGCTTATACCTTAAAACCTGAAGAAGTTGGTGTATTTGCCATTGGTGGACTTGGAGAGATCGGAAAAAATACCTACGGGATCGAATACCAAGATGAAATCATCATTGTCGATGCCGGGATCAAATTTCCAGAAGATGACCTCCTTGGGATCGACTATGTCATCCCAGATTACTCTTATATCGTTGACAATATCGATCGCGTCAAAGCGGTCCTCATTACCCACGGACACGAAGACCACATCGGTGGGATTCCTTTCCTTTTGAAGCAAGCCAATGTCCCTATCTACGCTGGACCTTTGGCGCTTGCCTTGATCCGTGGAAAATTAGAAGAGCACGGTCTTCTTCGTGATGCCAAACTCTACGAAATCAACCAAAACACTGAGCTTCAATTTAAAAATCTTAAAGCAACCTTCTTCCGTACGACTCACTCGATTCCAGAACCTTTAGGGATTGTGATTCACACCCCTCAAGGAAAGATTGTCTGTACCGGAGACTTCAAATTTGACTTCACACCTGTTGGGGAACCGGCTGACCTCCATCGTATGGCGGCCCTTGGAGAGGAAGGCGTTCTCTGTCTGCTTTCAGACTCAACCAACGCTGAAGTCCCAACCTTTACCAACTCTGAAAAAGTAGTTGGCCAATCCATCATGAAGATCATCGAAGGCATTCACGGGCGCATCATTTTTGCTTCCTTTGCCTCTAATATCTTCCGTCTCCAACAAGCTGCTGAGGCAGCTGTCAAGACAGGTCGTAAGATCGTCGTCTTTGGACGCTCGATGGAAAAAGCCATCGTCAACGGAATTGAGCTTGGCTACATCAAGGTCCCTGCTGGAACCATTATCGAGCCAAATGAGATCAAAGACTATGCGGCCAATGAAATCCTGATCATGTGTACAGGAAGCCAAGGAGAGCCAATGGCAGCCCTCTCTCGGATTGCCAACGGAACGCACCGCCAAGTGCAACTCCAACCAGGAGATACCGTGATCTTCTCTTCTAGTCCAATTCCTGGAAATACAACCAGTGTGAATAAATTGATCAATACGATTTCTGAAGCGGGTGTAGAGGTCATTCACGGGAAGATCAACAACATCCATACCTCTGGACACGGGGGGCAACAAGAACAAAAACTCATGCTCCGCTTGATCAAACCAAAATACTTCATGCCTGTCCATGGTGAATACCGGATGCAGAAGATCCACGCAGGACTTGCGCGTGATTGCGGAGTGGAAAAAGACAATATCTTCATCATGAGTAATGGTGATGTCCTCGCTCTTACAGCCAACTCTGCTCGGATCGCAGGAAGCTTCAATGCTCAAGATATCTATGTCGATGGAAATCGCATCGGTGAAATCGGGGCTGCTGTCCTTCGTGACCGGAGAGACCTTTCCGAAGACGGTGTCGTTCTTGCTGTTGCGACTGTTGACTTCAAATCGAAGATGATCCTGGCTGGACCAGACATCTTGAGCCGTGGTTTTATCTACATGCGTGAATCAGGAGATCTGATTCGTGAAAGCCAACGCATTCTCTTCAATGCTATTCGTATCGCCTTGAAGAACAAAGATGCCAATATCCAAACCGTCAATGGTGCGATTGTCAATGCCCTTCGCCCATTCTTATACGAGAGCACGGAACGTGAACCTATCATTATCCCAATGATTCTCACACCAGATGACGAAAATTAACAAAACAACCAGTTGAAACCACTGTTTCAACTGGTTTTATAGTAACCTTTTGAGGATCAAAAAGAGAGTGGGACAGAAATCGGTAATTCGTTAGAATTTGATTTCGTCGTCCCTCCTCCGCACAGTTGAGTAGGGCTGTAAAAGCTGATGAAATCAGCGTAGTAGAGCCCACTCAACCACTACGTCTTGCTCGACAATCCAAAAGAGGCTAGGACTTTTGTCCTAGCCTCTTTACTCTTGTTTCTTAATAAAGATCTAAATAGTTGTCTACTTCCCATTGGGATACGAAGGTAGCATAACTTGCCCATTCGATTCGTTTGGCTTCAAGGAAGCTGGTGTAGATGTGCTCACCCAAGGCAGCTTTCACCACTTCGTCTTCTGTCAAGGCTTTCAAGGCATTGTGAAGGGTAGAAGGGAGATCTGTGATTCCAGCTGCTCTACGTTCTTCTGGTGTCATCACATAGATATTTTCTTCGATCGGAGCAGGTGCTTCGATTTTATTTTCAATCCCGTGAAGGCCGACTTCAAGCAAGACTGCCAAGGCTACATAAGGATTGGCCATTGGGTCTACTGAACGCAATTCTAAACGAGTTCCCATACCACGTGATGCTGGCACACGTACCAATGGGGAACGGTTGCGACCTGCCCAAGCGATATAAACGGGTGCTTCATATCCTGGCACCAAACGCTTATAAGAGTTAACCGTTGGGTTTGTCACCGCTGTAAAGTTATATGCATGCTTGATCAAGCCACCCAAGAAGTGATAAGCTGTTTCTGACAATTGCATGCCCTTTGGATCTTCTGGATCAAAGAAGGCATTGTTGCCATCTTGGTCAAAGAGAGACATATTACAGTGCATCCCTGAACCAGCAATACCAAATTTTGGTTTGGCCATAAAGGTTGCATACAAACCGTGTTTACGAGCAATGGTTTTCACGACAAGCTTGAAGATTTGAATCTTATCACAAGCACGAAGAACTTCATCATACTTAAAGTCGATTTCATGCTGACCAACGGCTACTTCGTGGTGGCTGGCTTCCACTTCAAATCCCATCTTGGTCAAGACATTGACGATTTCACGACGGGTATTGTCGGCAAGGTCGGTAGGAGCAAGGTCAAAATAGCCACCCTTATCATTTACTTCAAGCGTTGGATCCCCATTTTCATCCAACTTGAAGAGGAAGAATTCAGGTTCTGGACCAAGGTTAAAGGACTTAAATCCAAGTTCTTCCATATGACGAAGGGCACGTTTCAAATTCCCACGAGGGTCCCCTGCAAATGGTTTGCCTTCCGTTGTATAGACATCACAGATCAAACCGGCTACACTACCATTTTCATCACCCCATGGAAAGACTGTCCAAGTATCCAAATCTGGGTACAAATACATATCTGACTCATTGATGCGAACAAATCCTTCGATCGAAGAACCATCAAACATAGCTTTGTTTGAAAGAACCTTGTCCAGTTGCTCATCGGTAGCTGGAATTTCGACGTTTTTCATGGTTCCCAAAATATCAGAGAACATCAAGCGAATAAAAGTAACATTTTTTTCTTTTACTTCACGGCGAATATCTGCAGCAGTAATTGACATTTTTGTCTCCTTAAAATAAAATGCAAAGAAATGAAATGATCAACGAAATGGATCATATGGCGATGGGGATGATGTGAAGCGACTTTGCTGAACGATGTCACGATGAAGGGCCTTACGGATATCTTCTTGACTGACAGCTTTGGTAGTTACCTGCTCTTTTTCCGCATATCTTCTCTTGATATCCGCAATGTTCAAGCCATCAGAGATATAATCCTTAATCTCTAAGAGCCGGTCCATATTGTCCAACGAATACATACGGCGATTGCCTTCTGTACGATCAGGAAAAATCAATCCCTGATCTTCATAATAGCGAATCTGGCGTGCTGTCAAATCAGTCAGTTTCATCACGCTCCCAATCGGAAAGACCGCAAGCGAGCGTCGTAATTCCTTTTCCTTCATACCATTCCTCTTTCCATTCTATTATAACCCAAAAAAAATCTATGTCAAGATTAAATGTCATATAATCTTACATAGGTTTTTTGTGCTTCTTGAGATAATCTCGAATGCGATCAACATCCGAATTGACCAAAATCGCAACGAAAACGCCAATAAAGGTCTCAAATATTCGGGCGAAAACATACAAGAAGGTCTCTCCATCAGGAATGGAGAGGGTGATGATCAGCATGGCCGCAACTCCCCCAATGATCCCAGCCTTATTATTCATCGCAACATTGGTCATAATAGTTAACATGGTCGCAATGGGTATAAAAATCAGAGTTACCCAATACGCCCCATGAAAGAGCGTTTTTAAAAGGAAGAACAATACGGCATAAAAACCTCCGATACTATTGCCCATGACACGCGAAGCCCCGAAGTGGACACTCTTATCAAAGTCTTCCCTCAAACTAAAAACAGCTGTCAAAGTCCCGATCTGAAGGCCTCGCCAGCCAAATATTCCAAAAATAAGTAGCACAATAAAAACGGCAATCCCTGTTTTAAAGGTTCTCATCCCCAAACGGAATTTGGACCAATCAAATTTGTGTCGTTTAAAGTAATCCATGGTCACCTATCTTTCTATTTCTATTATTCTACCATATTTTCAGAAAGGAGAGAACAGATATCAATAGAAAGAAAAAAAGAGAGTGGAACAGAAATCGGTCATTCGTTAGAATTCGATTTCGTCGTCCCACCTCCGCACAGT